>JBEBDM010000109.1:0-3461 GCA_041156905.1 Actinomycetota bacterium
CTGCAGACGCGAGAGCGGCTGCTTGTAGGCGATGATCGCGAGGGTCTCGAGCGCTGCCGCGCTCATGCGTGCCCGCTGGCCGTCGAGCAGGAAGCGTTCGACGTACGGCGAGAGGTCGGAGCGGCTCTGGTAACGCCAGCCACCGGCGACCTTCACCAGCTCGAAGCCGTGACCCGCCTCGGCATACGCGGCCGCAAGTTCGGCGCAGAGTCGCTCGATGACGACGACGGGCTGCTCGATGAGCTGGGCGAGCTGCTCGCTGGCCACGGGCTCGCTGGCCACGAGGACGATCGCCTCGATGGCGCGCACGGTGTCGGCGTCGAGTGGGCTGGGCTGGTCGGACACGAGCGGTTCATCCTTCATAGTCGTCGATCGGCAGGTCGCCCGGCCGCACGGGGTCGTCACCGGCTCCACCGGTCCAGACCACGTCGATGTCGCCGAAGCGCTCGGCCTGGTCGAGTTCCACGTAGCCCTGCTTGAACAGCTCGAGGAGGGCGAGGAACCGGACGATGACCTCGAGCCGCTCGACCAGACCCGTGGTGAGGCGCCGGAACGAGATCCGGCCGACGCGCGGGAGCTCGTCGATCAACTCGACGAGCGCGTCGGCGACGCTGGCCCGCACCGCGGCGACGTGGAACAGGTCGATGGTCGGGACGGGCTTGGGAGTCGTGGCCCGCAGGAACGCGGCCTTCACCTTTTGGGCCGTCACGCCCTCCATCAGGTCGGGCATGAGATCCGCGAAGCGCTCGTCAGGACCGACCTGACGCGGGAACGAGCGATCGGCCTCGTCGGCGAGCGACTGGAACACCGAGGCGACGTCCTTGAACGTCTTGCACTCGAGCAGCCGCGAGAGCAGCAGGTCGCGCTCCTCCCACAGGGCCAGCTCGTCGTCGAGGTCGACGTCGTCGCGCCCGGGCAGGAGGCGTCGGGCCTTGAGTTCGACGAGGGTCGAGGCGATGAGGAGGAACTCGGTGGCGAGGTCGAGATCGATGGACTGCATCCGCTCGACCTCCTCGAGGTAGGCGTCCACGATCCGGCTCAGCGACACCTCGTAGATGTCGACCTGCTCCTTCAGGATCAGGTGCAGCAGCAGGTCGAAGGGCCCCTCGAAGACTGGGGTGGTCACGTCGACGGCCATACGGCCCACAACCTACCAACCGCGGACAGGTAGCCTCTGCGGGCGTGACCCGAGTCCTGTCCTGCATCCAGCCCACCGGCGACGTCCACCTCGGGAACTACCTCGGCGCCCTGCGCAACTGGGTCGCCGGCCAGCACGAGAAGGACGCCTTCCACGGGATCGTCGACCTCCACGCCCTGACGATCACCGAGTCGTCCGGGGTCCTCGGCCAGAACACCCTACGGCTCGGGGCGATGCTCTTCGCCGTGGGTCTCGACCCCGACGTGGCCACCGTCTTCGTGCAGAGCCACGTGACCGAGCACAGCCAGCTCGGCTGGATCATGGAGTGCCAGGTCAGCTATGGCGAGCTCAGCCGGATGACCCAGTTCAAGGACAAGTCAGCCAAGCGTGAGGCCGACTTCGTCTCGGCCGGCCTGTTCACCTACCCCGCGCTGCAGGCCGCGGACATCCTGCTCTACGACACCGACGAGGTGCCCGTGGGCGAGGACCAGCGTCAGCACATCGAGATCACCCGCGACATCGCGATCCGGTTCAACCACCGCTTTGGCGACACCTTCGTGCTCCCCAAGGCCGTGATGCCCAAGGCCGGTGCCCGGGTCATGGACCTCCAGGACCCGACCTCGAAGATGTCGAAGTCGGCCAACAGCGAGGCCGGTCTCGTGTACCTGCTCGACGATCCTGCTGCGGTGGTCAAGAAGTTCAAGCGTGCGGTCACCGACAGCGACAGCGAGGTGCGCTTCGACCGCGAGAACAAACCCGGCGTCAGCAACCTGCTCGAGATCCTCGCGGCCTGCACAGGCGAGACCCCCGAGGCACTCGCGGGCCGCTACTCGCAGTACGGCCCGCTCAAGGGCGACACCGGTGAGGCCGTGGTCGAACTGCTCCGCCCGATCCAGGCCCGCTACCACGAGTTGATGGCCGACCCCGGCGAACTGCAGTCGCTGCTCCGCAAGGGCGCCGACAAGGCCCGCACGGTGGCCGCCGCGACCCTCGCCCGCGCCCAGTCGGCGATCGGGCTCGCCCCGGCCTGACGTCAGACCGGTCGTCAGACGTCGTCGGCAGCGCGCAGGGAAGCCGCCAGCCGGCCCCTCCCCTGCACCAACTCGACCGTCACCGGGTCGCTCCCGGCCTCGGCCAGCATGGCCGCTCCGAGCGCCTCGTGGTCGTGGTAGGCCCGCAGCCTCTCCGAACGCGGACCGATGATCGTGGCCACCACACGCCCGAGGGTGCCGAGCCCCGCCACGCTCTTCCCGACGTCGTGGAGGAGGGCGGCAGCGACCTCGGCCTGCGTGGCCCCGGGTTCGGCCGCGACGAAGCGACGGGCGACCTGCAGTGAGTGGCGCCGGTCCTGCACCGCCATCGATGACCACAGCGAGGCCTCCCTCGACTGCAGGTGACCGAACGCCCACTGCACCTCCGCCTCGTCGGGCGGACGACGCGAGAGCGAGCCGGCGAATCGGCGGACGAGATGAGCGACGGAGCTCATGCCCGCTCCGCCCTCGGGTGCGCCTGGCGGTAGACGGCCCACAGACGCTCCTGGCTGACCTTGGTGTACACCTGCGTCGTCGAGATCGAGGCGTGGCCGAGCATCTCCTGCACGATGCGCAGGTCGGCCCCGTGGTCGAGCAGGTGGGTCGCACAGGAGTGCCGTAGTACGTGCGGCGAGAGGCGGTCGGCGAGACCGGTCGCCTCGCCGTACTTGCGCACCACCGCCCACGCCGCCTGACGGGTCATCCGGGCCCCTCGGGTGTTGAGGAAGACGGCCTCCTGGTCGCCTCGGCGCGCCCACCTCTCGGGCGACATCGCCAGACGACCGTCCTGCATCCACCCCTCGAGGAGCGACCCTGCCCGACGACCGAAGGGGACTACGCGTTCCTTCGACCCCTTGCCGAACAGACGCACGAGTCGGTGGTCGAGATCGACGTCGTCCATCGAGAGCCCCACGGCCTCGCCGATGCGGGCACCGGTGGCGTAGAGGAACTCGAGCAGCGCCCGGTCGCGCTGGGCGACCGGCTCGTTCCCGGTGACGGCGTCGAGCAGACGGCCGACCTCCTCCTCGGTCAGCGGATGCGGGATACCGGCAGGGACCCGCACACCTTCGACGTCGGCCGTCGGGTCGTCGGGACGACTCCCCTCGTCGGCCATGAAGCGGTGCAGCATCCGGATCGCGGCGAGCTGTCGCGCCACGCTCGACGCTGCAGCCCCACCGGCCCGACGCGCCTGGACGAACCGATCGACGTCACCGCGTGCGACCGTCGCGAGGCGCAGACCCTCGGCCGCCAGCCATCCCGAGTAACCGACGAGGTCGCGTCGGTACGCGGCC
>JBEBDM010000110.1:0-9898 GCA_041156905.1 Actinomycetota bacterium
GCCGTCGTTGGTGGCCGTGACCTCCTCGCCGGCCGGCATCGCCGTGCGAAGGCCGGTTCCGAGCTCCCCGAACTGCGAGGGACCAGCACGAAGTGCCGCCACCACCTGGTTGAGGGCCACCGGCATCGGGAGGGGGATCGTCACGTACGAGAGCAGACCTGCCGACACGAAGTAGAGGCGGACCTGCTCGGTCTGCACCCCGCTGGTCGTGGTCTCGGCGACGGTGGTCGTGGTCTCGGCTGCCGTGGTGGTCGAACCGTCGGGTGACAGCGTCGTGCTCGTGGAGGTGGTCGGGAGCGTGTCGTCGAGTCCGAGCGGGGGATCGATGCGCTCGACACGACCGTTGTCGACGACACCGCAGCCGGCGACGACGACGGCGGTCAGGGCGAACAGGAGGACGGCGATCCGGCTGCGCATCACGACACCTCCCGGAGCGTGACCTTGAAGCGGGCGCCACCACCGGGTCGATCCTCGACCCACGCCTCGCCGCCGTGTGCGTGGGCGTGCTCGGCCACGAGTGCGAGGCCGAGACCGGTGCCCACCCGGTGACGTGCCGCGCTCCCGCGGGCGAAGCGCTCGAAGATGCGGGAGCGTTCACTACGTGCGACTCCCGGGCCGGCGTCGTCGACACCGAGCACCACGACACCGCGACCGCCGGGTTCGAGGGTCACCCGGACCGGCCCGCCACCGTGCTCCCGTGCGTTCTCGAGGAGGTTGGCGAGGACTCGCTCGAAGCGGAGCTTGTCGATCCGGATCGAGGCGGCAACTCCGTCGGCGATCTCGATCGGCACGTGCTCGAACCCGTAGCGCTGGGCGATGCGCGGAAGGAGGTCGCGCGGGTCGACGTCCTCGCGTTGGAGAAGGGTCGAGCCGGCGTCGATGCGGGAGAGTTCGAGGAGGTCCATCACCATCGAGTCGAAGCGGCGGACCTGGCCGACCACGACGTCGAGGGCCTGCTGGCTCCGGTCGGGGAGGTCGGCACGCCGTCCGTCGAGGACCTCCACCGCAGCGGTGAGGGCGGTGATCGGTGACCTCAACTCGTGACTGACATCGCTGGCGAACCGGGCCTCGCGTTCGATACGTGCCTGCACGGCGTCGGCCATCTCGTTGAACGAACTCGAGAGGCGGTCGAGATCGGGGTCGCCTTCGGTGCGCAGGCGGGTGTCGAGTCCACCGGACGCGATCTCGCCAGCGGCGTCGGCGACACGGGAGAGCGGACGCAGGAGGCGTCGTCCGGTGCCAATGCCGAGTGCGGTAGCGACGAGCGTGGTGACGAGCGTGCCGACGAAGAGCGCCGTGGTGATGGCCTGCAGGTTGCTCTCCGTGCTGCTGAGCTCGAAGGCCTCGAAGTACTGGGCCTCCGCGGCGGGGAGGGCGACACCGACCCCGACGTACGGTTCGCCCTCCAGCTCGAAGCGTTGCTGTCCGCTCCCGCCCTGGGCCACCACGGTGCGCAACTCGACGGGGAACGAATCGATCGGGTGCTCGGGGAACCCGAACTGCCGGTCGCCGCGCAGGATGACGGCGAATCCGCCACCCTCGGTGCGCAGGTCGCGTGCGGGGTCGGGCTGCTGGCCGGAGAGGATCTGGTCGCGCACCGTCTGGGCGTTCGCGTAGGTCTGCGTGCGTGCCACCTGGAGCCGCTGGTCGATGAGGAACGATCGCGACGCCGCGTACGTGACGACGGCGAGGGCGAGGCTGGCCACGAGTCCGGTGAGCGCGAAGTACAGCGCCACCTTGGTGCGCAACCGCAGCGTGCGGCGCGAAGGGCGGGTGTCGTCGTCGGACATCGAGCACAGTGTGCCGCATCGGGAGACGGGCCGTGTGCCGTCGGGCGGGCCGCGACGCTGCTGTGGCGCTGGCTGGCCCCGGTCCACGCTGCCGGTGGGGCACAAGGGGGAGGAATGCGCCCCACCGGTGCAGCGTGAACGTCTCGATCCTGACCGAGGTGTGTGACAGACCCGGTGCCGGTGTGTGCGATTTCTGTAACGAAACCGATGGGTCTGGCAGAGTGGCGCCGTGAACTCGCTGCTGTTCATCGAGGACGACGACGCCATCCGTCTCGCCCTGACCCTCGCCCTGGAGGATGAGGGCTACTCAGTACGCGAGGCTCCCGACGGACGGTCGGGCATCGAACAGTTGAGGGAGAGCGAGCCCGACCTCGTGCTGCTCGACCTCCGTCTCCCCGACATGTCGGGATTCGACGTGTGTCGTCAGATCCGGGCGACGAGCATCGTGCCGATCATCATCGTCACCGCCCAGACCGACACGCACGACCTCGTGGCCGGCCTCGAGGCGGGGGCCGACGACTACGTCACCAAGCCGGTCGTTCCCAAGGAGCTCGCAGCGCGCATCCGTGCGGCGCTGCGACGGGTCCACCTCAACGATGCACCGGCTCCTGCGCCGTCACGCTTCGGCGACGTCGAACTACGACGCGATCTCGGCATCGCCCTCAAGGGTGGCGTCGAGCTCAACCTCACCAAGACCGAGTACCGCCTGCTCGTCGAGTTCGCCGACCACGCCAACAAGGTGTTGTCGCGCGACCAGTTGCTCGAGCGGGTGTGGGGCTACGAGTACCTCGGTGACAGCCGGCTGGTCGATGCCCACGTCCGGCGACTGCGCGTGAAGATCGAGGACCAGCCCGACGATCCGCGTCTCATCGTGACGGCGCGCGGGATCGGCTACCGGCTGCTCGCCTGACGGTCTCTCGTGGCGTCGGGCCTCAGGCCGTCCCGGTGATCTCGCGGAGGAATGCCTCGGCGTCGGAGCGCTCGCGGGTGCGACGCATCGGCGGGAGGGCCTTCACGATGTCCCAGCGGTAGCGGGCGGTGCCGAGGCGTGGGTCCATCACGGCGACGACGCCCTTGTCGGCCGCCGTGCGGATCAGGCGGCCGACGGCCTGGGCGAGCAGCATCGAGGCGCGAGGGATGTCGATCTCGCCGAACGCGGCAGGTCCGAGGATCTCGCGACGCGCCGACAGCAGCGGATCGTCGGGGCGCGGGAACGGGATCTTGTCGATCACGACGAGGCTGAGCGTGCGGCCGGGCACGTCGACGCCCTGGAAGAAACCCGACGTGGCGAACAGGCACGACTCCTCGTCGTCGGTGAAGGCCTTCACGAGGGCGGGCTTGGGGAGGTCGCGCTGGCTGAGGACCCGTACGCCCAGATGGGCGCGGACGTACTCGGCAGCGGCGTCCATCGCCTTGTAACTGGTGAAGAGAGCGAGCGTCCGGCCTCCGGCTGCTCGGATGAGTGCGAGCAGCTCGTCGTGCATCGCCGGGGCGAAGGCGGCCGACCGCGGGTCGGGCAGGTGCATCGCGCAGTACAGCAATCCGTTCGCGCCGTAGTCGAACGGGCTGCCGACGTCGATCTCGTCGACGAGTTCGGGCTCCATCCCCACACGACGCACGAGCGATGTCGGGATGGTGGCGCTCGTGAGGATCGCGGTGTGTTCGCCCCAGAGGCCGGCAGCGAGCACGGGCCCGACGTCGAGGGGAGCGACCTCGAGACGCGGGAAGTCAGGGCCGCCACCGACGTAGGCGACGTAGCCCTCGAGCCGTTCGATCGCGAGGTCGATGGTCTCCTGGAGTCGGGTGGCGAGTTGCTGGGCGCGCATCTTGCGCTGCTTGACGTCGTCGCCGATCGCGGGGTTGTCGGTGGGGATCGACCGGAGCGCGTCCTGCGCCGTCTGGACCCGACCACGGAGATCGACGAGCAACTCGGTCACGTCGGCGGGGAGCGGCTGGGGGAGTCGGTCCCCGAGCATCGGAGACAGCGAGTCACGCACAGCGAAGCTGGCCTCGCCGATGGTCCCGACGACCTCGGGTTCCTCGAGGATGCGACGGAGAGCGGCGGCGAGGGTCGTGAAGCGACCTCCGCTGACCTGGACGCCCACGGTGTCGCTCATGACGTCCTCGAGCTGGTGGGCCTCGTCGACGACGAGCACGTCGAACGGCGGAAGGATCATCCCGCCACTGCCGACGTGGAGCCCGAGTAGGTGGAGGTTGACCACCACGACGTCGGCCTCCGTCGCCCGGAAGCGTGCCGACTCGGCGAAGCACACCCCGCCCTTCGGACACCGTGTCGCGCCGGGGCATTCGTCGCTCCCGACACTGACCGCCTGCCATGCCTTGTCGCTCGGCGCCCAGTCGAGGGAGGCCTGGTCGCCGGTCGTGGTGGTGGTCGCCCAGTCGGCGAGGCGGGAGACCTCACGCTGGATGACGGGAGCGAGTTCCTCGATCTCGAGCTGCCCGGTCTCCTTCGAACGCACCTCGGCGACGCGCTGCATGCAGACGTAGTTGCTGCGCCCCTTCAGCACCGCCCACTCGAACGGACGACCGAGGTGCTCCTGCAGGAAGGGGAGGTCCTTGCTCGCGAGCTGGTCCTGGAGCGCCTTGGTGGCCGTGGCGACGAGGACCTTCTTGCCGCTGAGGATCGCGGGGACGAGATAGGCGATGGTCTTGCCGGTGCCGGTGCCCGCCTGGACCACGAGATGGCGGCCTGACTCGATGGCGCTGGCGACGGCCTCGGCCATCTGCTGCTGGCCGGGGCGGTCCTCCGCCGTGGGGAGGGCTGAGGTGACGCGCCCGAGGGCGGCTGTGATGTCGGAGGACGGCACGGGCTCAGCGCACCAGGTCGAGCGCGCGGTCGAGCTCGTCGGCGTCGAACTCCGGCCAGGCGCGCTCGGTGAAGTAGACCTCGCAGCCCGCGCTCTGCCACAGCAGGAAGTTCGAGACTCGGAGTTCGCCGGACGTGCGCACGAGGACGTCGACCGGTGGCATCGAGGGGAGATAGAGGCCCGACTCGATGGAGTCGGTGGTGATCGGGCTACCGCTCTCGGCGGCGAGTCGGGCGGCATGGACCATCTCGGCGTGACTGCCGTAGTCGAAGGCCACGGTGAGGACCATCCCGGTGTTCTGGCTGGTGTCGCGGATCGCGTTGCGGATCGCCCGCTGGACGTAGCGCGGTGTCCGGGCCTCGGGCTGGTCGAAGGGTCGCCCGATCCACTGGATACGCACGTTGAGTTCGTTCAGTTCGGCGACGCGCCCGAACAGTTTCTTGTGCAGGCCGAGGATGTGGCGGACCTCGCCGCGCGGCCTCACCCAGTTCTCGGTCGAGAAGCCGAACACGGTGAGCCAACCGACGTTGCGACGTACGGCGACCCGGACGAGCCGAGCGAGGTTCTCCTCGCCCTCGGTGTGACCCGCGGTGCGCGGAAGGCCCCGACGCTTGGCCCACCGACCGTTGCCGTCCATGATGCACGCGACGTGCACAGGATGGGCAGGGGAGGGGGCGCCGCTCACGTCGACCACGCTAGTAGGGGCATGGGTACAGTGCCCCTCATGTCCATCTCGCCCGACACCGCACCGCTGATCCTCGACTCGCTCCAGCGGCGGATGCGGGCCCTGCACTCGCTGTACCGCGACGCCGTGGCCACGATGGACGTCGAGCACGTGAACCACTACGAGCGCCCGGGCGTGCTGCCGATCGCCTTCTCGCTGTTCCACATCGTCAACATGATCGACGCGTCGTTCATGCTGATGACCGGCACGACCCCGATCTGGGACCCGTCGTGGCAGGAACGTGTGCAGATGGGGGTGGCGGACCACGGCAAGCACCGCACGGTCACCGAGATGGAGGCCCAGCGGATCGGCGACTACGACGCCTTCGTCGAGTACATGGAGGCCGTGTTCCAGCGCACCGAGGCGTGGCTGGAGACCCTCGACCCGTCGGAGCTCGACAGGGTCGTGATCCCCCGGCCGTTCCCGCCCCAGATCGCGAGCACCTACAGCGCCCGGGTGGCGGGCGAGGCCGGGATCACCCTGCTCGACGCGACCGAGTGCTGGATCTACCAGCACGGTCTGCGACACATGGGCGAGATCGAGCTCGCCCGCGGGCTCGTGGGTCTCAATGGCATGACGTCCTGACGCGCCGCGTGGGACAATGGGGTCGATGTCCCCGAACGTCCCGCCCGTCGACGCCGCCCAGGCGATACCGAGCGACGATGCGCCGCCGCTGATGCACGTCATCGTGGCCGCTGGCTCGCTGGCGGAGTGGGCCGCAACACCCGACGAGCGGTGGGCGTCGATGGCGGCCGACCTCGGCAAGGTGGCCGATCAGGTGGGTGCCCATTGGTTGGCGTTGCGGCCGGTGTCGGGTGGATCGGAAGCCGACGCGCGACTCGCCACTGCGCGTGCAGCCACCGTCCAGGTGGGTGGCTGCGCCGTGACCATCGACGCCGAGGCCGACGGGCGGGTGCGGCTCGCGGCCGCGGCCGAGAGGTGTCGACTGGCCGGCGAGCCGATCGACGAGTCACACGTCTCGGCGGTGCTCAACGACCCCGCCCTCGTCGATGCCGACCTCGTGCTCGTCGCCGGGATCGGTCACCGTCTCCCGACCTCGCTCGTCTGGGAACTCGCCTACAGCGAGCTGGTGTTCCTCGACGTCTCCTTCGCCGACCTGTCGGCGGCTCACCTCGAGGAAGCCATCGCCTCGTACCGCCATCGCCACCGCCGCTTCGGCGGGGTCGACTGAGCGCCGCTCGTGGCCAGCCATCTCTACCGCGACACGGGAGTCGTGTTGCGGACGTACAATCTCGGCGAGTCCGACCGGATCGTCGTGCTGATGACCGAGGGGCGCGGCAAGGTGCGTGCCGTCGCCAAGGGTGTGCGCAAGACGAAGTCGAAGTTCGGGGCGCGACTCGAGCCGATGAGTCACGTCTCGCTCCTGCTCTCGGAGGGCCGCGAGCTCGACATCGTGAGTCAGGCCGAGTCGGTCGAGAGCCTCGCCCCGTTGCACGCGGACCTCGACCACATGACCCGGGGCATCGCCGTGCTGGAGGCCGTCGACCAGATGGCCCTCGACCGTGAGCCGAACCCGCACCTGTACCGGATGCTGGTGGGGGTGCTACGGACGATCGCCGAGCGCCCGAGCGCGCTCGTGGTGCCGGCGTTCTACTGGAAGCTGCTGTCGGCCGAGGGTGTGCGACCCGAACTCGACGTGTGCGTGAGGTGCGGCGAGTCCGAGACCCTGGTGGCCTTCGACGTCGAACACGGCGGGGTGTTGTGCCGTGCCTGCCGGACCGGGGCGGCACTGTCGCCAGGTGCGCTCGAGATCATGCGGATGATCCTCGGCGGTCAGCTCAACGACGCCCTCGCCTGCGACGACGACCGAGTGGTCCACGAGGTCTCGTCCCACGCGACCCGAGCTCTCGAGCACCACATCGAGCGCCGCCTCCGCACGGTCGCCATGTTCGAACGCCACTAACCCCGCCCACCCCAACCCCACCGATCTCGGCGCAGATCGTCCCGGATTCCGAGACCATACGTACCGAGATCCCAGGCCCCGCAGGATCTCGGTCCGCATAGTTCCGTTTTCCGGAACGGAACGCGCCGAGATCGGTGGGGTGCGGTCGTAGCCTTGCGGGGATGGCTGCCACCGAACTCGACCAGATCGTCAACCTCGCCAAGCGCCGTGGGTTCGTGTACCCGTCGGCCGAGATCTACGGCGGATTCCGGAGCAGCTACGACTACGGCCCGCTCGGGTCGCTCATGCTGCGCCACGTGCGTGAGGCCTGGATCCGCACGATGGTCCAGCAGCGCGACGACGTCGTGCTCATCGACGCCGCGATCCTCGCCCCGCCGCAGGTCTTCGAGGCCAGCGGCCACCTCGCCAACTTCAGCGACCCGCTCGTCGACTGCACCAAGTGCAAGCAGCGGTTCCGCGAGGACCACCTGACCGACCCCGACACGTGCCCCGGATGCGGTGCCAAGGGTGCCTTCACCGAGGCGCGTGCCTTCAACCTGATGTTCAAGACCTACGCCGGCCCGGTCGAGGGCTCTGGTGCCGAGGTCTACATGCGCCCCGAGACGGCGCAGGGCATGTTCGTCAACTTCCTCAACGTGCTGCAGACGAGCCGCAAGAAGCCGCCGTTCGGTATCGCCCAGGTCGGCAAGAGCTTCCGCAACGAGATCACGCCCGGCAACTTCATCTTCCGCACGCGCGAGTTCGAGCAGATGGAGTGCGAGTTCTTCGTGCCGCCGGCCGAGAGTGCCGAGTGGTACGACTACTGGTGCAAGGCCCGCCTGCAGTGGTACATCGACCTCGGCATCCCGGCCGAGATGCTGCGCCTGCGTGCCCACGATGCCGACGAACTCAGCCACTACTCGGCGGGTACGAGCGACATCGAGTTCATGTACCCGTGGGGCTGGGGCGAGCTCGAGGGTGTCGCCCAGCGCACCGACTACGACCTCAACCAGCACGCCCAGCACAGCGGGCAGAAGCTCGACTACTTCGACCAGGCCACCAACGAGCGCTATGTGCCGTACGTGATCGAGCCGGCCGCCGGTGTCAACCGCGCAATGGCCGCGTTCCTGCTCGCCGCGTACGACGAGGACGTCATCAACGACGAGCCGCGCACCGTGCTGCGCCTCCACCCGCGCCTGGCTCCGTACAAGGTGGCCGTGCTCCCGCTCAGTAAGAAGGACACGCTCACGCCGTTGGCGAAGAAGGTCCACGCCATGCTCGCCGACCGCTACATGGTCGACTACGACGAGACCCAGGCCATCGGTCGCCGGTACCGCCGTCAGGACGAGATCGGGACGCCCTTCTGCGTCACGGTCGACTTCGACTCGCTCGAGGACGACTCGGTCACCATCCGCGAGCGCGACACGACCGAGCAGGTCCGTGTCCCGATCGCGTCGTTGGTCGCCGAGCTCTCGGGTCGCCTCGGCTTCTGACCCGCCGGGCCCCGGCTGGTACGTTGCCCGCAACCACGGAGCAGCACGCCCCGTCGAGCCTCAGGAGGCAGTCATGAGCAAGGTCGGAGTCTGGGTCACGCTGAACCTCAAGCCGGGTACCCGGGACGAGGCTGCTGCCGTCATCCAGGAAGCGCTCGACGCCGTGAAGGGTGAGGACGGCACGCTCGTGTACATCCTCAACGCCGACCCGGCCAACGCCGACGTCCTGCACTTCTACGAGGTCTACGAGAGCCAGGACGCGATGAACGCGCACATGGGCTCGCCGTGGTTCGCGGCCTTCAGCCCGAAGCTCGGACCGTTCGTCGCCGGCGCACCCGGCTTCCAGATGCTCGCCCCGCTGGGTGGCAAGGGAATCTGACCGGACGCCAGCCGTCGGGCGCTCGTAGCCTGACGGCATGGCGACCTATCTCGACAAGATCCTCGAGCGACACCGCGAGGTGGCGCGAGCCGACTCGCGCTCGACCGAGGTCCTGCTCGACGACGCCAGGGCGATGGAACCGTGCCGCGGGTTCCGCTCGGCGCTCACCGGTCTCGACCACCTCGCCGTGATCAGCGAGGTCAAGCGTCGCTCGCCCTCGAAGGGCGACCTGTTCGCCGGGCTCGACCCGGCGGTCCTCGCCGGGCAGTACGAGGCGGGCGGAGCATCGTGCCTGAGCGTGCTCACCGACGTCGAACACTTCGGTGGCTCGGTGGCCGATCTGCAGGCCGCCCGCGCCGCCTGTTCGCTGCCCGTCCTGCGCAAGGACTTCACCGTGAGCGAGCACGACGTGCTCGACGCCCGGCTGATGGGCGCCGACTGCGTGCTCCTCATCGCTGCCGCTCTCGACCGTGCTGAGCTCGTGGCGTTCCACCGGCTCGCCGTGGACATCGGGCTCGACGTGCTCGTCGAGATCCACGACGAACCGGAGATGGACGCCGCCCTCGAGGCCGGCGCGACCCTGATCGGCGTCAACCAGCGCGACCTTCTGACCTTCCAGGTCGACCACGCTCGTGCCCTACGGATGGCTGGCGCGATGCCATCGCATGTGGTCAAGGTGGCCGAGAGCGGTGTGCGTGGCAGGGCCGATGCACACGACCTCCACGGGGCGGGTTATCACGCCGTGCTGGTGGGTGAGACGCTCGTCACATCGGGCGATCCG
>JBEBDM010000111.1:0-4342 GCA_041156905.1 Actinomycetota bacterium
GACCCGGTGGTCAACTCGATGGTCGACCAGGGCTTCACCGTGGTGATCTACGTCGGGGTGGCCGAGCCGGCCCCGACCACGACCACGACGCCCCCCACGACCACGATTCCGCCCACCACCACGGCAGCCACCACCACGACGGTCGCTGGTCCCTGACGGGCCGGGCTCCCGTTCGTGGGAGGATGGGTAGATGAACGTGCAGAAGGATGCGACGCCGCACACGCGCGCCGCCAACGCCCCTCGTCCGCTCGATTTCGATCCGCGTGATTTCGAGCGGGCCAGCCGTGGCCTGATCGCCCAGCACCCGACCGGCGTGATCAGCACCCCGTTCGGCACCGTGTACGACGTCGCCAAGTACTCGTTCATCGAGCAGGGCAGCACCAACCCCGACACGGTCAACCCGAGCCTGTGGCGTCAGTCGCAACTCAACGCGATCCACGGGCTGTTCGAGGTCGCTCCGGGTGTGTGGCAGGCGCGTGGGTACGACATCTCGAACGTCACCTTCATCGCCGGCGACACGGGCTGGATCGTGATCGACCCGCTCACCGCCGAGCCGTGTGCGAAGGCCTGCCTCGACCTCGTCAACGAGCACGTCGGCGAGCGGCCGGTGGTGGCCGTGATCTACACCCACTCCCATGGCGACCACTTCGGCGGCGTCAACGGTGTGACCTCGCTCGACGACGTGCGGGCCGGTCGGTGCCGGATCATCGCCCCCGAGCACTTCATGCACGAGACGGTGGGCGAGAACGTCATCGCCGGCACCGCGATGGTGCGGCGCTCGATGTACCAGTTCGGTCCGCTGCTCCCCGCCGGTCCGAAGGGTCACGTCGACTGCGGGCTGGGCAAGGCGATCCCGTTCTTCCCGGTCGGCCTGATCCCCCCGACGGAGGAGATCACCCACACGGGTGAGGAGCTCGTCGTCGATGGCGTGCGGATCATCTTCCAGCTGACGCCCGAGACCGAGGCGCCGGCGGAGATGAACTTCTTCTTCCCCGACCGCGGCTGGTTGTGCACGGCGGAGAACTGCACGCACAACATGCACAACCTCGTGCCGATTCGTGGCGCGCTCGTGCGCAACGCCCTCAACTGGTCGAAGTACATCGACGAGATCATCGAGCTGTTCGGTCCCGACATCGAGCTGCTCTTCGCGTCGCACCACTGGCCGCGCTGGGGCAACGACGACGTGCTCGGGTACCTGCGCCTGCAGCGCGACATGTACCGCTGGATCCACGACCAGACGATGCGGTGGGCCAACCAGGGCATGAACGCCGTCGAGATCGCCGAGATGCTCTCGCTCCCCGCCGAGTTCGCTGCTGAGGCGCACACCACCGGCTACTACGGCCACCTCGCGCACAACATCAAGGCGGTGTTCCAGCGCTACCTGAGTTGGTACGACGGAAACCCGGCGAACCTCTGGAAGTTGCCGCCCGTGGAGGCCGGACAGCGCTACGTCGAGCTCGCCGGCGGACCCGACGCGCTGCTGGCCAAGGCGCGTGCCGCCTTCGAGGCTGGTGACTACCGCTGGGTCGTCGAACTGCTCAACCACCTCGTCTTCGCCGATCCGACGAACGCCGAGGCCCGGGCACTGCAGGCCGACACGATGGAGCAGATCGGCTACCAGAGCGAGTCGGCGACGTTCCGCAACGCGTACCTCATGGGTGCCCAGGAACTGCGCAGCGGCCCGTTCGCCTCACGGCCCGCCGGACGTTCGGGCTACCTCGACGCGATGTCGGTGCAGCAGGTGTTCGACTCGGTCGCCGTGCGGCTCAAGTCGGAGGAGGTCGGCGGCCTGCACGTGGTGGCCGATCTCGAGTTCACCGACCTCGGCGAGTCGTGGGTGGTCGAACTCTCGAACCGCACCCTCCACGCCCGGCCCGGTCATCGCGGCGATGGCGCGACGGCCTGCGTGTGCCTCACCCGTCCGCAGCTCTCGGCTCTCGTCGACGGCAGCGCCACGTGGGCCGGCCTCGCCGCATCCGGCGAGATCGAGGCCACCGGCGATCCGTCGGTGCTCGACACGATCTTCGCCGCGTTCGACACCTTCAACATCTTCTTCCCCCTCCCCGAACCCTGACCCCCGCCCCGATCACCCCACCGATCTCGGCGCGTATCGTCCCGGATTTCGCAACTATGCGTGCCGAGATCCGGAGGCCCACGAGATCTCGGTCCGCATAGTCCCGCTTTCCGGGACGATCTGCGCCGAGATCGGAGGGGTGGGGGTCAGGAGGGGAGGGCGTGGCGGAGGAGGTCGTGGCCGCTGGCGGTCAGGATGCTCTCCGGGTGGAACTGGACTCCCTCGATGGGGAGGGTCCGGTGGCGCACTCCCATGATCACGCCGTCGCACTCCGCCGTCACCTCGAGGCAGTCGGGGAGCGTGGCCGGGTCGATCACGAGGCTGTGGTAGCGGGTCGCGGTCAGGGGGTTGGGCAGACCCTTGAACACGCCGATGTCGTGGTGCGTGATCGGCGAGGTCTTGCCGTGCATCAGCTGCGGGGCCCGCACGATGGCGGCGCCGTAGACGTGCCCGATCGCCTGGTGGCCGAGGCACACGCCGAAGACGGGCGTACCCGACTCGGCGAACGCGGGGATCGCCTCGCAGATGATCCCCGACTCCTCGGGGCGGCCAGGACCGGGTGAGAGCAGCACGAGGTCGGGCCGCATCTCGAGCGCCTGCTCGACGGTGACCTGGTCGTTACGCACCACGATCGGCTCGGCGCCGAGCTCACCCAGGTACTGGACGAGGTTGTAGACGAAGCTGTCGTAGCTGTCGATCACGAGGACGCGGGGCACCCGCACAGGATGCCTGCTCGGCGCCGTCGTTGTCGAATGACTTGGGCGATCTACACTTGGGGTGTGGCTCCTCCGAAGAAGACGACGACCGGCCGTGTGACCCCGAAGGGCACCCAGCCCGGTCATGTGGGATCGATGGCGAAGGAGGCGCACCACCACGAGAGTTCGGTGGCCGCCTCGACCCGCTACACCCCGCCGAACAAGAAGGAGCTCTACGAGAGCCCCCGGTGGGTCCCGATCCTGATGGCCGTGCTCCTCGGTCTCGGCGTGGTGTCGATCCTGACCCGCTACGTCGTCCCGGCGTTCGAGAACACCAACACCCCGGTGGTCGTGGGTCTCGGATTCCTCCTCGGTGGCCTCTTCACGGCCACCAAGTGGCGCTGACCGACCCCGGCACACAGGCCGGTCGGGGTGCCGCGGGCACCCGGACGCAAGGCCGTCCGATGGGCAGTATCCGAACCGCCGCTCAAGTCACACGCGTGTGATTCTCCACTGAGTTGTCCACAGACTGTGGAGAACCCGGGTCGACCAGGTCACTCGAAGATCGGGGCGACCATGTCCATGTCCTCGAGGCAGTGGCGCGGCGGCGGAGGGTCCTCGTCAGGGGCCATCGAGATCCGCAACTCCAATCCACACACGGAACAGCGGTACCGGACGTTGATCCGGCGCATCTCGCCGGCCGGAGGGGGCTCGGGCATCGGCGTGGTGAAGCTCCGGAGCATCCCCATGCCGATTTTCCACAGGAGCCACCCCGCGATGAGGCCGACTCCGACCCAGATGATCGTCGAGAACGCCGGCATGTGCGCAGCCTATGCCGAGGTCGGGCGGCTCAGCCGAGGCGCTCGATGATCGTGGCGTTGGCCATGCCGCCGCCCTCGCACATCGTCTGCAGGCCGTAGCGGCCGCCGGTGCGCTCGAGCTCGTTGAGCAGCGTCGTCATCAGACGGGCGCCCGACGCACCGAGCGGGTGGCCGAGGGCGATCGCGCCGCCGTTGACGTTGACGCGCTCCATGTCGGGGTGGAGTTCCTTCTCCCACGCCAGCACGACCGAGGCGAAGGCCTCGTTGATCTCGACCAGGTCGATGTCGTCGATCGTGAGGCCGGCGCGCTGGAGGACCTTCTGCGTGGCCGGGATCGGTGCGGTGAGCATCATGCGCGGGTTGTCGCCGGCGAGCGAGAAGTTGACGAACCGGGCGCGGGGCGTGAGACCGAGCTGACGGGCCCGCTCCTCGCTCATGATGAGCATCGCCGAGGCGCCGTCGGTGATCTGCGACGAGTTGCCGGCGGTGACGCGGCCACCGTCTTCTTCGGGGCGGAACGACGGCTTCAACTTGCCGAGCGACTCCATGGTGGTGTCGCGCAGGCCTTCGTCGGTGGTCATCATCTGGCCATCGGCGCCGAGCAGCGGAAGGATTTCGGCCTGGAAGCGGCCTTCCGTCGTGGCTCGGGCGGCGAGTTCCTGCGAGCGGCAACCGAAGCGGTCCATGTCGTCGCGGCTGATGTTCCACTTGTCGGCGATGAGTTCAGCCGAGATGCCCTGGCCAACGAGGCC
>JBEBDM010000112.1:0-9752 GCA_041156905.1 Actinomycetota bacterium
TCTGGTCGCGAACCTCGTCCTCGGTGCCGCAGATGGCGAGGCCACCGGGGCCGTCGACGCCCTCGCGGTCCATCATCGTCTTGTAGCTGGGAAGCGTGTCGTACACGGCGAAGACCTGCGAGGCGCGAGCACGCGAGGCGTCGACGTCGTCGGTCACGCAGACCGGGAGCGCGCACACGACGCGTGGGTCGGCCTTGCCAGCATCGGCCGCAGCCTGACGCAGGGTCGGGATGGTGAGGTCCTCGAGCACCTTCGGGCCGACGCACCAGGTGCTCGTGCCGTCGGCGAGCGCACCTGTCACCCGCAGCATCTGCGGGCCGAGCGCGGCGACCACGACCGACGGACGGCTCGAACCGCGTGCGTCGAGCGCACCCTGCACACGGTACTCCTCACCCTCGAACTTCACCGGCTGACCCTCGAGCAGGGGCATCAACACCGAGAGGTACTCACGCAGGTGGCGAACCGGCTTCTCGTACGAGAGGCCCCACATGCTCTCGACCACGATCTTGTGCGAAAGCCCGATGCCGAGGCACAGCGACGAGTCGCCGCGGCTGTTGATCACGGCCGTGGTGCTCAGTGCCTGCTGCGCCATCACCCACGGGTGCCGCGGGTAGGTCGGGATGACAGCAGTACCGAGCTCGATTCCGGGAACCTCACGCCCGACGATCGCGAGCGCGGTGAGCGCGTCGTGACCGAAGATCTGCGACGACCAGAACGTGTGGGCGCCGAACTCCTTCGCCTGACGGGCTTCCGCCACGATGTCGTCGATCGTGCCGCCGTTGATCGCTGAACTCATCATCCCGATTCGCATGGCGGCACCGTAACACCGGCACGCCATCGGCGACTCAGGCGAGCGCCACCAGGTCGAGCCAGCCCTCGTCGAAGTAGTCGACCTGACCGTCGGGCATCAGCAGCACCTTGGTCGGCGAGAGTTCCTCGACGAACTCGGAGTCGTGACTGACGAAGATGATGCTGCCCTTCCACCCCTTGAGGGCGTCGGCGACGGCCTGCCGACTCGGCGGGTCGAGGTTGTTGGTGGGCTCGTCGAGGAGGAGCAGGTTGTTACGTCCGACCATCAACATGGCCAGCGCGAGCTTGGTCTTCTCCCCACCCGAGAGCGTGCCGCTCTCCTGGTGGACCTTCTCGCCGCTGAGGCCCATCATGCCGAGCAGCGCTCGCAGCTGTGTCTCGGTGTACACGAGTCCGGGGGGAACCTCGGAGCGGATGTTGTCGAGCAGGCTGCGATCGGTGCGCAGGTTGTCGTGCTCCTGCGCGTAGTAGCCGACGGCGACCTGGTGACCGAACGAGAAGTCGCCGAGGTTCGCCGTCGTCTCGCCCGCGAGGATCCTCAACAGGCTCGTCTTGCCCGCGCCGTTGAGGCCGAGTACCAAGAGGCGCTCGCCGCGTCCGAGGTCGAACGAGACGTCCTCGAACACGGGCGGTCCGCCGTAGGCCTTCGAGAGGTGGGTCGCCGTCACGACGGTCGAGCCGCACGGCGGCGGATCGGGGAAACGGACGCGCAGTCCGCGATCGCCAGGACCGACCTCGACGCGCTGCGACTCGAGCCGGGCGATCTGCTTCTCCTTGCTGTGCGCCATCGCCGCCTTGGTGGCCTTGGCACCGAAACGGTCGACGACCGACTGCAGACGGGCGATCTCGCGTGACTGCTGCGCGGCGACCTTGGCGAGCCGTTCCTCGTCCTTGGCTCGGGCCGTGCGGTACTGCGAGTAGGTGCCCTTGTACTCGACGACCACGCCCGTGTTGTCCTCGGCCGGCCGGTCGAGGTGGACGACGCGGGTGATGGCCTCGTCGAGGAGGTCGAGGTCGTGACTGATGACGAGCAGGGCACCGCGGTACGACCGCATGAAGTCGAGCAACCAGTTCTTGGCGTCGACGTCGAGGTGGTTGGTCGGCTCGTCGAGGAGGAGAAGGTCGCTGCCGGCGAAGAGGATGCGCGACAACTCGACACGACGGCGCTCGCCACCGCTGAGCACGCTGATCGGCAGGTCCATCCGGTCGACGGGGAGACCGAGCCCGGCCATGATGCTGCGGGCCTCGCTCTCAGCCGCATAGCCGCCGGCCATGACGAACTCGTCCTGGGCGCGGCTGTAGCGGGCCACGTTGCGCTCGTTCGGGTCGTCCTCCATCGCGAGACGGAGCCGCTCGATGCGCTCGAGCTGCTCGTCGATCTGGCGGCCGCTGAGCACGTGGGTGACGGCGAGACGGGTGTCGGGCACACCGGCGATGCGCGGGTCCTGCGGCAGGTAACCGAACCCGCCCTTGCGCACCACTCGACCACCGGCCGCCTCGCTCGCCCCACCGAGCACCTTGAACAGGCTGGTCTTGCCCGCCCCGTTGCGGCCGACGAGGCCGACCTTGTCCTTGGGCATGATCGTGAGCGTCAGGTGCTCGACGAGCACACGCCCGCCGACCTCGACACTCAGATCCTGCACCTGCAACATGGCCACCCATCGTGGCGGGCACCGGCACCTCTCACAACGCCGAGGGCACCTACCATGACGACATGGCACTGCGAGCGGACTCCCCCGCTGCACCCCTCTCCGTCGGGGTCGCCCTCGCCGCTGGCGCGCTCTACGCCGCTACCAACGATCCGATGACGGAAGGGAGCCTGTACCTGCCGTGCGTCGTACACCGCACGACCGGCCTCTGGTGCCCCGGCTGCGGGCTCACCCGCGGCACCCACGCCCTGCTCACCGGGCACCCCCTCGAAGCACTCTCGACGAACCTGTTCACCCCTGTCGTGGTGCTGATGGTCGCGGGTGGATGGCTCGCGTGGACGGCGCGGTCGTTCGGACGGCCCGTTCCGCTCTGGTGGGATCGCCTCCGCGCCGTCTCGTCACAGCCGCGGTGGTTCGCCGCGCTGCTGGTCGTGCTCGTGACCTACGGCGTGCTGCGGAACATCCCCACCGCGCCCTTCGACGCGCTCGCGCCGTGACGTCCTGAGTCTCAGCCGGCAGCGGTGGTGTCGCTGCCAGCCGCCGACGTGGTGGTGGCAGGGACCGTCGTGGCGACGGTGGTCGTCGGGTCGGGACCTCCCGTGGACGGAGCGGTCGTCACGGTCGAGCCGCCGCCCGAGGGGAGGGTCGTGCCGGTGACCGGACCCATCGAGTCGTCCTCGAACAATGTCGGAAGGCACGCCCCGCCGCTCCCGGGTGCCTCACCGAGGGCGAGGGCCACCGAGTCGGCGAGCATGGCCCGGCCGCTCTGGTTGGGATGCAGACCATCGGCTCCGAGGAGCGTCGGGTCGTCGCGGGTGATCGCGGCCCAGTCGATCACGAGGACGTTGTCGTGGTCGGCTGCCACCTCGAGGATGATCGCGTTGACCTGTCGGCGCGTCTCCTGGAACTCGGTCACGGTCAGCAGCACCACGGGGGCCGGAGCGAGTCGCTCGACGATCCGGGTGAGTTCGGAGCGGTACTGCTCGCGGTCCTGCATGTAGTTGCTGCCGAGGAAGACGACGGCTGCGTCCCACCCGGCTCCCCCGCGCACGTCGAGGACCTCGTTGCCGAACGTCACGAACTGCCCGGTCTGGGCGTCGACCTCGACCTGCCACCCGAGGGGCACGAGCGTCTCGCACATCTCCCCGCCGTAGCGGCTGGCCGTGCTGGCGGTGATCGAGTCGCCGATCACGATCAACCGGTTCCCCGATGCCAGCGCACCGACCTGGTCCTCACGGGAGAGCGTGCTGCTCGGCCCGATCAGCGAACTGGGGTCGGCCGGGTCGACCGACGGCAGGATCGTCGAGGGCAGCCCGCCGATCGGCAGGGTCGTCATCGTCGTCTCGACGGCCGCTTCCGACGAAGAGCACCCCACGACGGTGAGCGTGCACGCCGACACGGCGAGGGAGACGGCGAGACGACGACGGAACATCAGGCCTTCTATTCGACCGATCAGCGGGACCGATTGCAAGTCATCCCGCCCGAGCATCCGTCACATCACGAGGCAACGAACGATCCGTCCGGTGCACGAACAACCACTGTCTGTTCGATGACCGCGGTCAATGACCGAGATCGTCGAGGCGGTCGACGCGCCGCAGCGTCGGGAACGCGACCCACCAGACGACAACGATCGCGATCGTCGCGAGACCCCCACCGACCACCGTCGCCGAGGTACCGATGGCCTGCCCCACGAGCCCACTCTCGAACGCGCCCAGCTCGTTCGACGCTCCGATGAAGACGTTCTCCACGGCCATCACGCGTCCACGCTTCTCGTCGGGCGTCATGAGCGGCACGAGCGAACTACGGATGTAGACGCTCACCATGTCGGCGGCAGAGAGGACGAGCAGCGCGATGAACGCGACCACGTACTCCCGGGTGAGTCCGAGCACGACGGTGGCTCCTCCGAAGATCGCCACGACCGACAGCAGCACACGCCCGGTGTTCCGCTGGACAGGCCGCGCCGCGAGAACGAGGGCCATCGCAGCAGCACCGATACCCGGGGCAGCGCGCAGGAACCCGTACGCGACATCGCCCACACCCAGGCGGTCCTCGGCGATGGCCGGCAGGAGCGCGACCGCTCCACCGAACAGGACGGCGAAGAGATCGAGCGAGATCGCCGCGAACAGGATCGGGGTCCGACGGATGAAGACGAGGCCCTCGATCGCACTCCGGAAGGTCGGCCGCTCGGAGGGCTCCTCCATCTCCGGCTGACGCACGAAGCGGATCCCCGCCATGAAGGCGACCGCCATCACCATCAGCACCGTCGACGCGAGGTATGCGACCCACGGGGCGATGGCGTAGAGCAGACCCGACGCGGCCGGGCCGATGATCGTGGCACCGGTCCACGTCGCCGAGTACACCGCGATCAACCTCGGCAGCGAGCCGGCGGGGGCGATCATCGGGGGCATCGCCCGCGTGGCCGGCGCAATGAAGGCGCGCGCCACGCCGTAACAGACGGCGATCACGAACAGCGGCCAGACCTCGGTGGGGTCGCTCAAGGCGTAGAGGAGGAGGGCGACGGAGGTGAGCACCTCGCCCGCGATCGCGATGATTGCCACCTTCTTACGGTCGAAGCGGTCGGCCACCGTTCCGGTCACGAGGACCAACAGCGCCGCCGGGAGGAACTCGCACAGGCCGATCCATCCGAGGTCGGCGGCCCGGCCGCTGATGTCGTAGGCCTGCTTGCCGAGGGCTGCCGCCTGGAGCGCGACGCCCGAGTACAGGACACCGTTGGCGATGAGGAGTGACCGCACCCCGTCGTGCCGGAGCAACTGACGGGTGGTGATCGAGGAGGGGGTGGCGGTACTCACAGGTCGCCCCACGCTAGTGGGCGGGTGCTACACAACAGCCATGAGCTCTCTCGCCGACGACACCCGCTGGCTCGACGCCACCGACCAGGCAGCCCTCGTGCAGTCGGGTCAGGTCACCGCCCCCGAACTGCTCGAGGCAGCGATCGAGCGCATCGAACGCATCGACCCCGCACTCAATGCAGTGATCATCCGATGGTTCGACCACGCACGGGAGATCGCCGCGAGCGATCTTCCCGACGGATCGTTCCGCGGCGTGCCGTTCCTCCTCAAGGACCTCTGGTCGCACTTCGCCGGTCAGCCGCTCACCAACGGCAACGCGGCGCTGAAGGGCGCGATGCCGATCAGCACCTCCGACACGACCCTCGTCTCGCGTTGCAAGCAGGCCGGCTTCGTCATCGCGGGTCGCACGAACAGCCCCGAACTCGGCGCACTCCCGACGACGGAACCCCTCGCATGGGGACGTACCCGCAACCCGTGGAACCTCGAGCACTCCCCCGGGGGATCGAGCGGTGGAGCCGCTGCCGCGGTGGCCGCGGGTCTCGTGCCCATCGCCCACGCCAGCGACGGCGGTGGGAGCATCCGCATCCCGGCAGCGTGCTGCGGACTCGTCGGCCTCAAGCCGTCACAGGGACGCATCACGCTCGGTCCCTACCGCGACGAGAGCAACCTCGGTGTCGAGCTGTGCGTGAGCCGTTCGGTCCGCGACACCGCCCGCTATCTCGACGCCGTGCGCGGCCCGGGGGTCGGCGACACCGTCATGGCGCCGGCTCCCGCACGCCCCTATCTCGACGAGGTCGGCGCTCCTGTCGAGCGACTCCGCATCGGCCTGCTCGACCACCATCCGCACGGCCTCCCCGTCGACCCTGAGTGCGTGACTGCCGTACGTGACACCGCTGCACTGCTCGAGTCGCTCGGCCACCACGTCGAGCACGCGTTCCCCGAGTCGCTCGCCAACGCCGAGTTCGGCCGCCGCTTCGGCGCCCTCTGGAGCACCAACATGGGTGTCTCGCTCGAGCGCATCGCCGCCCAACTCGGTCGCCCGCTCGGCGACGACGACGTCGAACTGCACAACCGGGCGCAGGCGACCTTCGCCAAGAACGTCAGCGGCGTCGACTACGCCATGAGCCTCGCCGCCAACGTCGAGTTCCGCCGCGCCACGCAGCAGTGGTGGGCCGACGGCTGGGACCTGCTGCTCACGCCTACCCTCTGCCGCCCACCCGCCCGACTCGGGGAGTTCGACAACGACCCGTCGCAGCCGATGGCCCCGATGATCGCGTCGAGCCGGTACGTCGGGTTCACCCCCGCGTTCAACTCGAGCGGCCAGCCGGCCATCAGCCTCCCGATGCACTGGACTCCCGACGGACTCCCGGTCGGCATCCAGCTCGTGGCCGGCTACGCCCGCGAGGACGTCCTCATCCGGGTCGCCGCACAGCTCGAGGCGGCCAAGCCCTGGGCCCACCTCCGCCCGTCGATCTGACGGGCGGTCGCTCTCAGGCCGGGTCGGCCCCGCCCTTGGCCGCGTCGTCGGGGTTCGGGATCGGCATGCCCCAGCGGATCATCCCTTCCTCGATCCGCTGGATCACGGTGGTCAGGGCCTGGATGCGCGCCCAGCGCTTCTGCTCGCCGGAGATGATGTCCCACGGGGCCAGCTTGTGGCTGGTCTTCGCGAACATCTCCTCGGCCGCCTTCTCGTAGTCGCGGTTCTTCTCGCGGTTGCGCCAGTCCTCGGGCGTCAGCTTCCAGCGCTTGAGCGGGTCCTCGGCACGGCTGTGGAAACGCTTGAGCTGCTCCTCGTCGCTCAGGTGCATGTAGAGCTTGACGACGATCAGGCTCTCGATGCACAGCAACTCCTCGAAGTCGACGATCGCCTTGTACGCGCGACGCCAGGCGTCGCGCGAGCAGAAGCCCTCGATCCGCTCGACCAGCACTCGCCCGTACCAGCTGCGGTCGAACACGGCCATCTGACCCATGCCGGGGAGCTCGGTGTAGAAGCGCCACAGGAAGTGGTGGTCCTTCTCGAGACGCGACGGCGCCCCGTAACTCACCACGCTGTAGTGGCGCGGGTCGAGGTTGCCGACCATCGCCTTGATCGCCCCGCCCTTGCCCGACGCGTCGGGGCCTTCCATCACCACGAGGATCCCGGGGCCGGGCGCGGAGGCGTCGAGGTGACCACCGATGCTCAGCCGCAACTGCAGCATGCGGCGCTGCAACTGCGCGAGCCGCTTCTCGTACTCCTCACGGTCGAGGCGGAGGGTGAGGTCGACCTTCTCGAGCTGGCCCATCGGCACAACCTAACGCGCGAGGTCAGCGCGCGGTCCAACCACCATCGACGATGACGCTCTGACCGGTCATGAACGTGCTGCCGGGTCCTGCCATGAACAGCAGTGCCGAGTCGAGTTCGTGCGGGTGCCCCATCCGGGGGATCGGTGAGTTGGCGGCGATGAACCGGAGGCTGCCCTCGTCGGACTCCATCCCGGCCGTCATCTCCGAGGGGAACCATCCCGGGCAGAGCGCGTTCACGCGCACTCCCTTGCGCGCCCACTGCGCGGCCAGTTCGCGGGTGAGGTTGACCACGGCACCCTTCGACGCGCAGTAGTGCGCCTGCTTCACCGGCGACCCGGCGACGTGCCCGAGCATCGAGGCGACGTTGATGATGCTGCCGCCACCACGCGAGATCATCGACGGAGCGACGAGCTTGCTCAGGTGCCACAGGGCGGTGACGTTGACCTCCATCGCCCGACGGAACTGGTCGAGGTCCTCGTCCTCGACAGCGACCTTGCCGCCGATGCCGGCGTTGTTCACGAGGACGTCGACCCCACCGAAACGTTCGACGGCTGACGCGACGAGGGCCTCGCGCGCGACCTCGTCGGCCACGTCGGTGGCCACGGCGAGCGAGCCGGGCAACTCGGCGGCGAGGCTCTCGAGTCGATCGAGCCTCCTGGCGGCCACGACCACGTTGGCACCGACCGCGTGCAGCACCCGGGCGAACCGCTCACCGAGGCCGGACGACGCACCTGTGACGATGGCCGTGCGACCGTCGAGGCGGAAGTGGGCGAGCGGGTCGAGGACGCCGTCGGCCGGCGCGGAGATGTTCGTCATCCGCTGATTCTGCGCCATGGTGACCTCGCGTCTGCAACCATGCGGTCATGGCCTCCGCTGCACCGAACCCTGTCGTCCTCGTCCACGGCGCCTGGCACGGCGCGTGGTGCTTCGCCGCTCTCCAGGACGCCCTCGACCGACGCGGTGTCCCGTCGTACGCCGTCGACCTGCCCGGCCACGGCGCATCGACCCTTCCGCTCTCCGACATGCACGGCGATGCCCGCCACGTCGCCGAGGTTCTCGCTGCCATCGGCCGGCCTGCGGTCGTGGTCGGACACAGTTACGGCGGTGCCGTGATCACACAGGCTGCTGCCCTCCACGAGACGCACCATCTCGTGTACCTCGCCGCCTTCGCCCTCGAGGCCGGGGAGAGCATCGCCTCGTTCAACGCGTCGGGTCCCCGCTACGAGGTCCGTATCAACCACACCGTGCAGCGCCACGAGGACGGCACCTCGACCCTCGTCCTCCCCGACGCCATCCAGGCGCTGTACGGCGACTGCCCTCCCGAGGCGGTCTCGGCCGCAGTCGCGCGGCTCGGGCGTCAGCCGCTCGTGACCTTCGCCCAGGCGGTCGACGCCACGCCGACGGTGCCGCGGACCTACGTGACGTGCCTGCGCGACGAGGCGATCCACCCCGATCAGCAGCGGGTGATGGCGCAGCGCTGCGGTCGAGAGGTGGTCCTCGACACTGATCACTCGCCGTTCCTGTCGGCGACCGACGCCGTGGCCGATCTGCTGGCCGAACTCGCGTCCTGAGCCTGCGCCGCCGGGGTGCGACACGGCGGGAACACACCACGCATCGCGGGGCCTATCGGACGCGTGGTCGGTCGACTTGAGCGAATATCGACCAGATCAAGAAAACTTCATTGTGTGGTCGACCCCTCGCTCTGCGTCACTCGTGGTCGTACCATGCGGCGCAGGAGGCCGACATGGAACATCGCACTGCACACACCCACGCCCGTCGCTGGATCCTCGCCACGCTGACGGTCGCCACGGCCCTGTCGGCCGTCGCTGTCGTCCCGGCCTCCGTCTCTGCCGCCCCGGCGAGCCGCTCCGAGAGCGGCGACGACCGCAAGGACAGCACCGACCTGAAGAGCCGTGAGGTCGATCCGGCCGGTCTGCCGCTCGGTTCGATGTACCACGTGGTCGACCAGATCGGCGCCCGCGACCTCTGGGAGGACGGGATCACCGGCGCCGGAGTGAACGTCGCCGTCGTCGACACCGGCATCTCCCCCGTGCCTGCCCTCATGGACGGCGACAAGGTCGTCGCCGCCGTCGACCTCTCGGCCGAGGCCGGGGTCGCCCAGGCCACCTTCGTCGACACCTACGGCCACGGCACGCACATGGCCGGCATCATCGCCGGCCGCGACCCCGAGGCCGTCCCC
>JBEBDM010000113.1:0-9263 GCA_041156905.1 Actinomycetota bacterium
CACGACCAGGGGGCGCTCCGAGGTCGCCAGCGGCTTCCTCGAGCGCACCGTCGATACCGGCCAGACGGGCACGCACGATGAGGGTGACCACGGCGCTCGCGTAGAGCGACTGACCGACCCAGAGTCGGATCATGCCGAACGGGATACCGAGCACGTCACTCGTGAAGGGGCCACCGAGACGCTGCATCCAGCCCGCGAGGGCGATGGCGTCCATGATCTCGGGGGTGACGAGGATCAGGAACAGCAGGGCCATCATCACCTTCGACCAGCGGCCGGGATGACGTGCGAGGGCCACACCGCAGAGTCCGCCGATCAGCACGGCGATGACGGTGGCTCCGAAGGCCGCGAGGAACGATCCACGCAGACCCTCACCCGGGCCGGCCTGCTGGAAGATCGTGAGGTACCAGTCGGTGGTGAGGCCGTTCACGACCACGGCCACGGCGAGCGACCCGACACCCGACCACCGCCGCAGGAACCGGATGTCGCGATGAGTGGTCCAGCGCACCACGTGCGGCAGCAGCACGCCAATGGCGATGATCACGACGAAGCGCACCATCATCGGACCTGCCGTCGAGAAGTCGAACAGGCCGACCATCGGGACACCCGACGCGGTCCGACCCTGCGGACCTCCCCACCACACCGTGTCGTACTTGCCGCTCCACACCGAGAACGACGGACCGCCGTTGAACGAGTGGCGGATCACGAGGAAGATCGGCACGAGCAGGAAGAGCATGACGAGGCCCGTCCAGCCCGCGAGGATCGGCTTGGAGACGTCGAGGATCCGACTCGGCCGCGCAGGACGCCGCGGACGGCTGCGGTATGCATCGATCAGCGGGCGGAAGAGTCCGAGCGAGCGGCGCACCAGCCATGCCAGGCCGGCGAAGACCAGCAGGCTGACGAGCACCATCACGATCATGAGCACGGCCATCGCCGAGCCCTGCGGCCAGTTCTGGGCACCGCGGAACTGGCTGTCGATCAACGCCCCGACCATGTACCCCTTGGCGCCACCGAGGACCGTCGCGGTCACGTAGTCGCCGCACATCGGGATGAAGGTCAGCACGATGCCGGCGACCACACCGGGACCCGAGAGCGGCATGGTGACCGAGAAGAAGGTCGACACCCGGTTCGCACCGAGGTCCTTGGAGGCCTCGCGCAACGACGATTCGATGCGGTCGAGGGCCACGAACATCGGCAGCACCATGAAACCGACATAGTTGTAGACGATGGCGAGGAACACGGCCGTCTTGGTCCCGATCACGTCGAGCGGACCGGAGATCAGACCGATGTCCTGCAGCCACTTGGAGAGCTCACCGTTCGCCGAGAGCGGGATCTTCCAGGCAATGGTGCGGATGAGGAAGCTCGTGAAGCTCGGGATGACCACGAGCCCGAGCAGGATCGCCCGCCACTTCTCGCTCACCTTGAAGGCGATGAAGTAGGAGACGGGGAAACCGATGAGCAGGCACAGCACGGTCGCGAACACCGCGATCTCGAGCGTGGCCTGGAAGACCTTGAAGAAGTCGGCGTTGAACACCGACCGGTAGTTGTCCCAGCCGAGGTTCGAGAAGTCGACGGGGACGAGCTTGCTCGAGTCCTTCGTGCCGAAGGAGTAGAGCACGATGATCGCGATCGGCGCGACGAAGAACAGGACGTACCAGACGAACGACGGGATGGCGAGGCCCCACTTGGGGCCTCGCCATGTCCGTGCGTTCGGTGTGTGAACCGGAGCGGCCACGTGGATCAGCCGGCGGCTGCGGCCTTGACCTTGTCGTAGATCTCGACGAGGCGGTCCTGGGCCGAGTTGACGGCTCCGGTCTCCATCGTCTTGACCTGCTCGTCGGGGAAGAACACCATGTCGACGCGCGGGGCGTCGGGGGCGAGTTCCGCCATGAGCTTGTCGATCTGCTTCATGCCGCTGTGGTAGCCGTGGTACGTGAGGTCCTTGATGCTGATCTCCGGCGTGAGCAGCCAGTTGATCCAGGCATGCGCGGCCTCGGCGTTCGGGGCGCCGGTGGCGATGCAGTAGTTGTCCATCCAGAGCTCGGTGGCCGGGGCGCCGAGGCCCCACACCCACTCGTCGGGGTTGCCGCCAGCGTCGGCGATGCGGGCGAACGCCTGGCGGGCGTCACCGTTCCACGCCATCGCGAGGTCGTAGGCACCCTCGGCGAGGGCCGTGCTCGGGTAGCTGTCGAACGCCTTGATGTGCGGGGCGATGGTGTTGACGAGGTACTCCTCGCACGCATCGAGGTCGGCGGCGTCCTCGGTGGTCCAGTTGATGCCGTTGGCCCAGAAGTAGGGGCCGCACACGTTCGGGGCGGTGTCGAGCCACGCGGTCCGGCCGCTGCCGACACCGGCCGTGGCGTCCATGAACTCCTGCCAGGTGGTGATCGGGGTCGTGATCACGCTCGAGTTGTAGATCCAGCCCGTGCTGCCCCAGTCCTTGCAGACCGAGTAGTCGTTGGTCGGGTCCCACGCCTGGGCGAGGTACAGCGGGTCGACGTTCGAGATGTTCGGCAGGAGGGTCTTGTCGAACTTCTGGATGAGACCCTTCTCGATCATCTGCGGGATGTACGGGCCGGTCGGGACGACGATGTCGAAGCCGCTGTTGCCGTTCGAGGCCGACAGCTTGGTGATGAGGTCCTCGTTCGACGGGTAGTAGTCGACCTTCATGGTCACGCCGAGGGTCGACTCGGCGAGGGCGCCGACGAGGTCGGGGTCGTTGTAGTCGCCCCAGGTGAACATCGCGAGCTGGCCGCCGGCCTTGTTCACGACGTTGCTGTACTGGCTGAGCAGCTCGCTGGTGTTACCACCCGAGGTGTCGGTCGAGCCGCCATCGGTCGCCGGGGTCGACGACGAGTCGCTGCCACAGGCCGTGGCGATGACCGCGAGGCCGGCCGCTGCGCCACCGATCTGGAACAGGGCGCGGCGCGAGAGCGCCTGACGGAAACTGGCCGGGGCCAGGAGCCGCATGGGTTCGGTGGGCTGGGTCATGTGTGTCTCCCCTTGCTGTGTCGGTGGACCGGGTGGTCCGTGTTCACGAGTGTGATTCAGTCGGCGGCCTCGAAGGCCGCGTCCTTCATCACGAGATCGGCCTGGGCGGCCGAGAACATGTAGATGTCGTCGGCCGACCACGTCGCCCACACACGGTCGCCCGTGTGGAGACGAACGGCCTGGGCCCGGGGCGTGAGCACGACGACGGTACGAGTGGCTGTCTGGACGACGTACTGGAGGGTGTCACCGAAGTGCGACACGCCCGCGACCTCGCCCGGCATGGTGTTGGCGGTGGTGCCGGGATCATCGGCACGCAGCACGATGCTCTCCGGCCGGATCGCCACGAGGGCGGCCTCGCCGGCGGGGACCTTCTCCTCCGGCTTCGACACGGCGAAGACCGTGCCGTCGGCGGCGATGGCGCCGGTGCCGTTGGAGCGGCCCGACCAGAAGTTGTTGCGGCCGATGAAGCCGGCCACGAAGGCGCTGGCCGGACGCTCGTAGACCGTCTCGGGATCGGCGAGCTGCTCGATGTGGCCGTCGAGCATGATGGCGATGCGGTCGCTCATGCTCATGGCCTCCTCCTGGTCGTGGGTCACGAACACGAAGGTGATGCCGAGCTGGCTCTGGAGCAGCTTGAGCTCGATCTGCATCTCCTCGCGGAGCTTGCGGTCGAGAGCGCCAAGGGGCTCGTCGAGCAGCAGCACGCTGGGACGGTTCACGAGGGCACGGGCCACGGCCACACGCTGCTGCTGACCGCCCGACATCTGGCGGGGCTTGCGCTCGGCGAGCTTGGTCATCTTGACCATGTCGAGTGCCTCGGCCACGCGGGCCGCGATCTCGGCCTTGGCGACGCCCTTCTGGCGCAGGCCGTAGGCCACGTTCTCGGCCACGGTCATGTGCGGGAAGAGGGCATAGGCCTGGAAGACGGTGTTGACGTCGCGCTTGTAGGGCGGGATCCCCTGCACCGGCTGGCCGCTGATGCGGATGACGCCCTCGTCGGGCTGTTCGAAACCAGCGAGCATGCGCAGGGTGGTGGTCTTGCCGCAGCCCGACGGGCCGAGGAGCGACAGGAACTCGCCCGGCCTGACCACGAGATCGAGGGAGTCGACGGCGACCATCGTGCCGAAGCGCTTGGTGACGCCCTGCAACTCGACCGAGCCGCGCTGGCCGCCGGACTGACTCTCGCTCACTCTCTCTCCCCCACGATCACTCTGACGTGGAGAGTGTACGCACCACACCCTCCCCCTGCCAGAACACTGTGTGAACCCTCCGTGTCGGGTTCAGCTGTTGATGTTGGCCATGACGTGCTTGATGCGCGTGTAGTCGTCGAGGGCGTACATCGACAGGTCCTTGCCGTAGCCCGACTTCTTGTATCCACCGTGGGGCATCTCGGCCACGAGCGGGATGTGGGTGTTGATCCACACGCACCCGAAGTCGAGGCGCTTGGCCATCCGCATCGCCCGACCGAAGTCCTTGGTCCAGACGCTGCTGGCCAGGCCGTACTCGACGCCGTTCGCCCAGCGCACGGCCTCGTCCTCGTCGCCGAAGCGCTGGACGGTGATGACCGGGCCGAAGATCTCCTTCTGGCTCATCTCGTCGTCCTGGCGCAGGCCGGCGACGACCGTGGGCTCGAAGAAGAATCCGTTGCCGGCGACCTTGTTGCCGCCCGCGGCGATGGTCGCGTGCGACGGCATGCGCTCGACCATGCCACTGACATGGGCGAGCTGGTTCGGGTTGTTCACCGGGCCGAACAGCACGTCCTCGTCGTCGGGCATGCCCGTCCGGAGCGAGGCGGCCTGCTCGGCGAGGGCAGCCACGAAGTCGTCGTACACGCCCGGGGCGCAGAGCACGCGGGTGGCGGCCGTGCAGTCCTGGCCGGCGTTGAAGTACCCGGCGATGGCGATCCCCTCGGCGGCTGCGGCGATGTCGGCATCGTCGAACACCACGACCGGCGCCTTGCCGCCGAGCTCGAGGTGGAGGCGCTTGAGGCTGTGGGATGCAGCCTCGGCCACCTGCATGCCGGCGCGCACCGAACCGGTGACGCTGACCATCGACGGGGTGTCGTGCATCACCATCGTGCGGCCGGTGTCACGGTCGCCACACACCACGTTGAACACGCCGGGCGGCAGGAACTCCGCCGCGATCTCGGCGAGCAGACCACTCGTGGCCGGGGTCGTGTCGCTCGGCTTGAGGACCACGGTGTTGCCGGCGGCGATGGCCGGGGCGAACTTCCAGACGCCCATCATCATCGGGTAGTTCCACGGGGCGACCTGGGCGCACACGCCCACGCTCTCGCGGCGGATCATCGAGGTCATGCCGCGCATGTACTCACCGGTGCTCTTGCCCTCGAGATGACGGGCGGCCGTGGCGAAGAACCGGATCTGGTCGACCATCGGCGGGATCTCCTCGCTGCGCACGAGGTGCAGCGGATTGCCGCAGTTCTCCGACTCGAGGGCGATGAGCTCCTCGGCACGGGCCTCGACGGCGTCGGCGATGCGGAACAGCGCCAGCGAGCGCTCGCTCGGCGTGGTCTCGCGCCAGTCCTCGTAGGCGGTGGCGGCAGCCGACATGGCGGCGTCGATGTCGGCCTGCGCCGAGAGCGGCGCCGTGGCGTACGCCTGCCCGGTGGCGGGGTTGACCACCTCGGTGGTGCGGCCGTCGGCCGCTGCCACCCGCTCGCCGTTGATGAAGTTCGTGAAGGCCTTCATGCCCGTGTGCTCCCTCTCCTGGGTCGTCGGTGAGGGGATGGTACGTCAGCCGATGACCGGACGCAGCACGAACTTGCTCTCGGTGCGCGCCACGCCGGCGTCGGCCTTGAGCCAACGGATCACGTCGTCGAGGCCCTCGGCCCCAGCGCAGTCGACGATCAGCGTGTAGTCGGCCGGTCCGGTCACGTAGACGGCCAACTCGACCTCCTCGCGGTCGCGGAGCAGGTCCTCGAAGGCCGACGGGTCGGCACCCGGCGGGAGTGCGACGTCGATCACGGCCCGGACCCGCAGCCCGAGCGCCCCTCGGTCGATCCGGGCGGAGTACCCGGCGATGACACCGAGCGTCTCCAGGCGGCGGACCCTGTCGGCCACCGAACTGGGCGCGAGGTGCACCCGATCGCCCAGCTCCTTCCAACTGATCCGACCGTCGTCGACGAGAATCCCGATGATTGTTCGATCAATACTGTCCAGAACCGACTTTTCAGAGGTCACGGTCGACATCATGCCACGATTCCCCGTGGATCGTCGGTGCGGAATCACGCAGAGTGTCGGCATGACCAACAGCGCCTCCTCCAGCCCCATCCGCTCCATCGGCGTCCCCCGTGAGATCAAGACGGCCGAGCACCGCGTCGCCATGACCCCCGACGGAGTGCGCGAGTTCGAGCGGCTCGGTGTGGACGTGTTCGTCGAGACCGGGGCCGGCGAGGGCGCCTCGTTCTCCGACGACGACTACCGCGCTGCGGGCGCCACGATCGTGCCGACCGCGGCCGACGCGTGGGGCCAGCAGATGGTGGTCAAGGTCAAGGAGCCCAAGGCCGAGGAGTTCGGCTTCCTGCGGTCCGACCTCACCCTGTTCACCTACCTGCACCTCGCCGCCTACCCGGCAGTGGCCGAGGCCCTCGTCGCCAGCGGCTGTACCTCCCTCGCCTACGAGACGGTCCAGCTCCCCTCCGGCGCACTCCCCCTCCTCGCCCCGATGAGCGAGGTCGCCGGTCGTCTTGCCCCGCAGATGGGCGCCCACTACCTCGAGCGTCACAACGGCGGCCGCGGCGTCCTGATGGGCGGAGCTCCCGGCGTGCAGCCCGCGAAGGTCGTCGTCCTCGGCGCCGGCAACGTCGGCTGGCACTCGGCTTGGATCGCCGCCGGCATGGAGGCCGAGGTCGTGCTGTTCGACAAGAACCTCGACCGGCTCCGCTGGGTCGACCAGATCAACAAGGGCCGGATCGTCACCCTCGCCTCCAACCGTGGCGCGCTCGAGCGCAACATCGCCGATGCCGACCTCGTGATCGGTGCCGTGCTCGTCGCCGGCGGTCGCGCTCCCGTTGTGGTCACCGACGACATGGTGCGCTCGATGAAGAAGGGCGCTGTCATCGTCGACGTGGCCGTCGACCAGGGTGGCTGCATCGAGACGATCCACGAGACCACCCACACCGACCCGGTGTACGACCTCCACGGGGTCATCCACTACGCCGTCGGCAACATGCCGGGCGCCGTGCCGCACACCAGCACCTACGCGCTCACCAACGCCACGCTGCCGTACCAGCTCGAGGTTGCCGCCCACGGCGTGGCCGGAGCCTGCCGCCGCGACGCCGCCCTCGCCCTCGGCCTGAACACCCACGCCGGACACGTCACGAACGCCCCGGTCGCCGAGTTCCTCGGAACGGCGTTCGTCGAGCCGCTCACCGCCCTCGCCTGAGAGCGGCCGGCGTCCCGACGCACGTCACACGGCCGACCCTGTCGTATCGGCCCCGTCACCTCTAATGTCCGGCACATGACCGTCGCCGCCGCCTCCCTCGACCTGCCCTACTTCGAGGGCCGACGCACCGGCGAATCGGTCGACCTGCCCCGCGACCAGTGGCTGGCGCGCAACCCGTTCGGGTACGTGGTGTGGCACTACGACGACGCCCTCGGCATCCTGCGCGACAAGCGGTGGCACAACGCCTCGAGCCGGATCCCCGAGCTGATGGGCATCACCAACGAGGAGTTCCTCTCCCGCCAGAGCGTCAACATCCTCGGCGCCGAGGGTGAGGTCCACACCCGCCTGCGTCGCCTCGTCGCCCCCGCCTTCTCGCCGCGCTCGGCGGATCGTCTCCGGCCGTTCATGCGTGAGGTCATCGACGGACTCGTCGATGCCGTCGCCGCCTCGGGACGCGCCGACTTCGCGACCGACATCTGCGAGCCGTACCCGATCCCGATCATCTGCGAGCTCCTCGGAGCCCCCAAGAGCGACTGGCAGCTGTTCAGCCGGTGGGCGAACGACGTGCTCGAGATCTTCTCCCTCGACGTCGTCCAGAAGCTCGACCTGATCATGCGCACCCAGGACGAACTCGACGCCTACACCCGTGAGCTCATCGCCGAGCGTCGCGGTAAGCCGAAGGACGACCTCCTCAGCGACCTCATCGCCCAGGAGGAGGCCGGCGACCGGCTCACCACCGACGAACTCGTGATGATGGTCAACGCCGTGATCGTCGGCGGCACCGACACCACTCGCAACCAACTCGGCTGCGCCGTCAACCTGTTCGCCGAGCACCCCGACCAGTGGGCGATGCTCGCCGAGAATCCCGACCTCGCACCCCGCGCCGTCGAGGAGGCGATGCGCTACTTCGGTGCCGTGCGTGGCACCGCCCGTTTCGCCTCGGTCGACATCGAGTACCGCGACGTGCTGTTCCCCGCCGGGACGTTCATGGCGGTCGGTCTCGCCGAGGCCAACCGCGACGACACCGTGTTCCGCGCTCCCGAGGCGTTCGACATCACCTCGTCGAAGGGCGACCAGCCGCAGCTGACCTTCGGCTCGGGCATCCACTACTGCCTCGGTCAGGCCCTCGCCCGCGCCGAACTGCAGGAGGCCCTGCCGCTCCTCGCCCGCCGCATGCCGAACCTGCGTCTCGACGGACCGACGACGTGGAAGCCCGATGGTGTCGGCATCTTCGGGCCGGCCTCGATGCCGGTCACGTTCGACCCCGGCCACTGAGCCCCGGGCATCGACGACATGAGGACGCGCCGTTTCCGACAGGTCGACGTGTTCACGGCGGTGCCCTACCGCGGGAATCCGGTCGCGGTGGTCCTCGACGCCGACGACATGAGCACCGAGGAGATGCAGCGCTTCGCGCACTGGACCAACCTCTCGGAGACCACCTTCGTGGTCGCACCCCGTTCTCCCGAGGCCGACTACGGCGTGAGGATCTTCACCACGACGGAGGAACTCCCCTTCGCCGGTCATCCGACGCTCGGGTCGTGCCACGCATGGCTCGCCTCGGGCGGGACACCACAACACGCTGACGAGGTCGTGCAGGAGTGCGGCGTCGGACTCGTCCGCATCCGACGCACCGGTCATCGCCTCGCGTTCGCCGCCCCGGAGTTGCTGCGCGGCGGACCACTCGATGGCACGACCGTGGCCGAGGCTTGCGCGGCGCTAGGGATCGACGTCGACCGTGTCGTGGATTCGGCCTGGATCGACAACGGGCCCGGCTGGCTCGGGCTGCTGCTCGCATCGGCGGAGGAGGTGCTCGCGCTGCAGTGCGCGGCAACTCCGCTGAAGATCGGCATTGCCGGTCCGCACCCCGCGGG
>JBEBDM010000114.1:0-3635 GCA_041156905.1 Actinomycetota bacterium
CGCGGCGGATGTAGCTGCGCAGGGCCCTACGGCCACCGTCTGCTCGGGATCGACCTCGAGCGCTCCCACGAGTTCGAGCACGAGATCACCAGGGGCTGCGAGGGCATCAAGCCCGGCTGGACACGCGTCTCGTTCAACTACTTCATCAGCGACACGGTGTTCGAGTACCTCGTCGAGGCCGTCGACCTCGTGGCGCGTCACGGGTGGAAGCTCCTCCCGCAGTACCACTTCGAACCGGCGAGCGGCCTGTGGCGCCACCGGAACGGGCCGGTCGAGCCGCACCTGCGATTGACAGACCTCTCCTACGACACGACCACTGGCCGGCTCGTGCGGCCTCCGCTCGACGACGAACGGGCTCCCGAGTCAGCACTCGCCGACCACCTCGCCGAGGCGAGGCGAATCATGGACGCGGCGCCCGAGTGGGACCTCGACGACACGCCTCGGATCTCCGACGAGTTCGAGCACCTGCGGTGGTTCGACCTCCCGCGGGTGTCGGTCGACCAGCCGGGTCGCTGACGACCAGGCGGCTGGCGAACCAGTCGTCGTGAACGACGTCAGCGGTACTCCGCCGGCACTTCCTTGCACTGGCACCGTTCGGCCTGCGGCACGTCGCCGAGGACCTGCTCGACGTGGGCACCGCAGCCCTCCCACGAGGGACGCTGGCACTGGGGGCATGTCACTGCTCTGCACATACCCCTGAGGGTATCAGAGGGCGCGCTGCCGTTCCACCATCGCGATGAGATCCCCACGGGCTCGCGCCACACGTGAGCGGACAGTCCCGATCGGGCAGCCCATCACCTCCGCGGCAGCGGCGTACTCGAGACCGAGCACCTGTGTCAGGACGAAGGCCTCACGCCGCTCTGGCTCGAGCAACTCGAGCAACCGGTCGACATCGGAATCGACCGCGAGTTCGTGCGCGGCTGGCGCGACCGAGTCCGCGATCGACGTGTGCCGCACGAGTCGTTCCATCACCCGACGGCGTCGGGCACGCCGACGCACGTCGTCGGCGCAGACGCGACGCGCGATGGAGAGCAACCACACCGTCACGGGAGCCTCCCCGCGGTAGGTCGCCAGCGACGAGAACGCCCGGAGATAGGTCTCCTGGACGAGATCGTCGGCGTTTCCGTCCGACCCGAGGGCCTGGCACAGGCGCCAGACCGCTGGCTGGGTCGCCCTGACGAGTCGGGCGACAGCAGCGTCGTCGCCCTCCCGCGCCGCCTCCACCAAGGCAGCGAGAACGAGTTCGCTGGCACCTCTGTCGGTCGGCTCCCGCACTCCCCTAGTCTGCCCGACAGGGCTGGCTCCCACCAGAATCGCGGAACTCGGGGCCATCGGGGGACGACCTGAACCACATGGAGTGCACTCGCTGGCAGGAGGCCGTGTCGGCCCGTCTCGACGGGGAAGACCCGATCGTGGACCCGCGCCTGCTCGATGCACACCTCGCGGGCTGCCCCGAGTGTCGGGCGTACGAGGCGACGGCCGACCGGGCAAAGCGGCTCGCCCGCATCCAGCCCGCACCGACGATCCCCGATCTCTCCCGACGCATCGCCAAGGCGAACGCCCTCGCCGACCGAGCAGCCAGTTGGAGCATCGTCAGGGCCGCTCTCGGCATCGTCGCACTCCAGGTGATCGGGTTTGCCATGCGACCACTCCTCTGGGGAAGTGAAGCCGTCGCCGACTCCCACGAGGCGCGCCACGTCGGGGCATTCGGCGTCGCGTACGGCGTCGGACTCCTCGTCATCGTCGCTCGGCCGGCCCGCGCCCGAACCATGTTGCCGGTCCCGGGCGTCCTCGCAGAGACCCTCACGATCACTGCCGTGGTCGACAAAGCCCACGGTGAGGTCCCTGCGATCGCCGAGGCCAGCCACATCCCCGAGGTGATCAGCGTGGTGCTCGTGTGGATGCTCGCGTCACCACTCGGTCGGCGCAGAGCCAGGAACGAGGCGTCGCCACGTCCCACTCGGACACTGCGAGTGGTCGACGATCGGTCCTCGAGCGGCGACGGCCCGGCCGCGGCGTCGGGCGCCTGAGACCTCAGACCGGGGCGATCACCGGGGCGAGCGGCAACACCTGCTGCGGCTGATGGGCCCACAGGTCGTCGAGAAGGTCGGCCTTCACCGCTGCGTACGCCGGGTCGTCCCAGCGGTTGACGCGCTGGTGCGGGTCATCGGCCACCACGTACAGCTCGCCCTCGGTGCCGTCGTGGCTGTAGCCCTTCTGGTACGTGGTGAGCAGCATGCCGTCGCGGAAGATGCTGCGGAGGTGGACGTCGACACCGAACAGCGAGCTGTCCCACTCGGTGAGCACTCGTTCGATGCCACGGGCGTCGGCATCGGCGTCGTCGACAGGAAGCGCCTTGCCCTCCATCCACTCCTCCGGCGGGAGTCCGGCGATCGCGCAGAACGTGGGCGCGAGGTCGACCAGACCGACAGGCCGAGTGACGGTGGCGGGAGCCGCGCCCGACGACGGGGCCGGGCGCCACACGAGCGGGATCCGCATCAGCGAGTCGACGTGGTACGGGCCCTTGAAGAGCAGGCCGAAGTCACCCTGGAACTCGCCGTGGTCGGTGGTGAACACGACGTCGACGTCGTCGGCCCAGCCCTTGGCGGCGATCGCCTTCATCACCCGGCCGAGGGCCTCGTCGATGAGTTCGCACTCGATCGCGTTGCGCTGGTTGACCTCGCGCACCTGATCGGCCGTCATCGCCGCCGGCACCCAGTTCGCTGGCGCCTCGTAGTTGCTCACCAGACGGCCGTCGTACCAGGCGCGCCAGTGGCGCGGCTTGCCGTCGAGCACTGCCTCACGCTCGGCGGCGTCGGTGAGATAACCCTCGGGCAGCGGCACGTCGCGCCAGTCGATTCGGCCGAGTTCGCTCTTGGGTGGGTCCCACGGGTGGTGCGGGTCGGGGAAGCTCATCCAGCAGAACCAGTCGTCATCCGTGGCGAGCGAGTCGAGCCACGAGATCGTCCGATCGGCCACCCAGTCGGTGTGGTACCACTCACGCGGGATGTCGTTGACCCACACCTGCGGCGCATCGGTCTCGCCGCCGCCCATCGCGTTGACCTCCAGGGCCCCGTCGAGCACCGGGTAGAACATCCGCACGGCCTCGGGGTGGTTGGCCGCCAGCCAGCGTGCGTAGTGGAGCATCCCCTGCCCGCCGTGCGTGGCCGCCTCGAAGTGCTCGAACCCGCGGTGGAGGCCGGTGAGGCCCCGGGTGCTGAACTGGTTCTCGGGGAACTTGAGGAACGGGTCGAGGAACGGCTCGAAGTGCGGCTTACCGATCAGAGCCGTGCGATAACCGGCATCGTGGAGGGTCTCGACGACGCTCGGCGCATCGGGGGCGAGCGGCACGCCATTCATCCACACGCCGTGAGTGCTCGGGTGCTGGCCAGTGATGATGGTGCTGCGCGACGGCATACACACCACCGACTGCGGGTGGGCGCGTTCGTAGCGGCGGCCCTCGGCAGCGAGGGCGTCGATCACCGGCGTACGACCGACCGTGCCACCGTTGGCCCCGATCGCGTCGTAGCGCTGCTGGTCGGTGGTGACGAACAGGATCTTGCGGCCCATCAGACTGCACCTTCCTTCGAGGTCGCAGCACCCGCGTCGGGCGCCTCCATCTGTCGCTTCAGTTC
>JBEBDM010000115.1:0-3554 GCA_041156905.1 Actinomycetota bacterium
GCGAGGCGAGCGACTTCCTCGGCGCGCTGTGCCGGCAGCTGCACGAGCTCGGGGGCCATCAGCGAGAGGAAGCAGTCGCGCAGGTGGCGAACGATGTCGTCGGCGAGCGTGCGCGGATCGCGGCCCTGTTGGACGGCGAAGGCGACGACCGTGAGTGCCCGGCCCGGATCGTGTTCGATGAAGGCCTCGACGAACTCGTCGATCGGCACCGAGTCGAGTGACGAGCCGCCACCTGACGCCACGAGCTCGAGAGCCGACACCGTGTCGCGGGCGGATCCTCCGCCCTGACGGAGCACCGCCTGGAGCGCTGCGTCGTCGATGTCGATCCCGGCGTCGCCCGCCAACCACTTGATGTGCGACTCCATCACGTCCATCGGCAGCAGGTGGAACTGCAGGTGCTGGGTGCGGCTGCGGATCGTCTCGCTGACCTTCTGCGGGTCGGTGGTGGCCAGCACGAACACGACGTGCGACGGCGGCTCTTCGAGGGTCTTGAGTAGCGCGGCCTCGGCAGCCTTGGAGAGCATGTGCACTTCGTCGAGGATGTACACCTTGTGACGGCCGGGCGTGCCGAGCGAGGCCTTCTCGATGAGGTCGCGCATCGCGTCGACACCGTTGTTGCTCGCTGCGTCGAGCTCGTGGACGTCGTACGAGGTGCCGCGCTCGACCGAGAGGCACGAGTCGCACTCGCAGCAGGGCTCCCCCTCCACCGGGTTGGTGCAGTTGAGGACCTTGGCGAGGATGCGCGCCGAGGTGGTCTTGCCCGTTCCGCGCGGACCGGAGAAGAGGTACGCCTGACCCTCGCGGTGGTTGATCACGGCGTTGCGCAACGCCTGCACCACGTGCTCCTGACCCTTCACCTCGCTGAAGCGACGCGGGCGGTAGCGGCGGTAGAGAGACTGGACGGCCATCGGTGCGACTCTACTCATGGGGTATCTGGAGGATGGGAAGGGGCTAGCGTTTGTTCACCGTGATCCGAGTGACCCTGCCGACCCCCCGCCAACGGGCCCGACGCCCGCGGGCTGCCCGTGCGATCGCCGCCTTCGCCGCGGCCGTCGCGGGCGCCGTCATCGGTCTGCTGGCGAGTGCCTCACCGGCCCTCGCCGTCGACAACTCGATCGTCGCCACGAACCCCGGGGCCGGCACCACCGTCGACACCTCGCCCTCCGCGATCAGCGTCACGTTCGCCAACCCGGTGGGTCCGGGGCCGGTGCTCACGCTCACCTGTGGCGACCCGGGCCAGATCATCCCCACGCCCGCGGCCGTGCTCCTCGCCGACGGCGTCTCGGTACAGGTCACGATTCCCACCCCGATCAACAAGGGAACGTGCACTGTCGCGTGGCAGGTGGCCGACACCGCCCTCCAGCCCGCCGGTAACGGGAGCTTCCAGTTCACGATCGCCAACGACCCGGCCGTCACCACCACGGTCCCCGGCGCCTCGACCTCGCTCGACCCCACCGCCAGCACCACCCCGCTGCCCACCGTGCCCACCGCACCTGGCGGCGTCTCGATGACCGTCGACGACGAGGGTGTGTCGCAGGGTCCGATGTCGCTGTTCCGCCTCCTGAGCAACCTCACGATCGCGGTGCTGTTCGGCGCTCTCGTCCTCATCATCATGTTCTGGCGTGAGGGCATCGAGTACGTACTCACGGTCCGCTTCCTGCGCACCATCTGGATGGCCAGCCTCGCCGCCACCTACTTCTACGTCGGCTCGCTCGGTGCCGTCACCGAGAACAAGGGCATCAGCGCCGCCCTCACGCCCGGGAGCTGGGGCGCCCTGTTCGACACGACGCCGGGCCTCGCCGCGATCGCCCGACTCCTCGCGCTCGTCGCGGCCGGATGGGCCATCCTCCGGCCCGAGCGGATCGTCGACCCGAACAGCACGCTGCTCGCCGTCGCCGGCCCTGCCGTCGCCGTGATGACGATGGGCTTCAGCCGCGACTCGTTCGGGATGATCGAGATCGTCCTCGGCATCGCGCACGCCCTCGCCATCTCGGTGTGGCTCGGCAGCCTCGTGCTCGTCGCCCGCGTGGTGGTCGCTGGGCCCGGCCACGAAGACCTCGTCGACGCCGTACGCGGTTTCGCCCGTCTGTCACCGCCCGTCATCGGTGCGGCCGTCATCACGGGTGTGCTCCAGGGCCTGATGCTCACCGGTGGCGACCTCACCTCCGGCCACGGGCTCGTCACCGTCGCCAAGACGCTCGTCGTCGCCCTGATGGTCGTCGTCGCGATGGCGGCCCGCACGTTCGTCAACATGCGCTTCCGTGCGGGTGACGAACTCGAAGCACCGATGGCCGACCGCCTCCGCCGCGTGCTCGGCATCGAGACCGTCATCGGCATCCTCGCGATGGTCTTCTCGTCGTGGCTCGTGACCCTCGCCGCTCCCGGCCTGGCAGCCGATTCCGGTCCGGCCCTCTCGCTCGGTCCCGACCACCGCTTCATCAACCAGACCATGGCCGTCGAGGTCTCGGTGCGCTTCACCGAGCGTGTCGGCCAGAACGACGTCCGCATCGAAGTGCTCCAGCCGGCCACCGGTCTCTCCGGGCTCGCCGTCGACTTCAAGCCGCCGATCGAGGCCCAGTACACGACCCCGGGCATGACCCTCGACCCCGTGCCGCTCACCGGTGCGGGTGCGGCGGTGCTCGATCCCGACGACGGCTTCACGCTGAACGCCTCGGGCAACTGGACCATCATCGTGCGCGTCGGTCCGAACATCGTCGCCCAGCAGGACGTCTACGTGGCCTCGGCCGCCGACCTCACGGCGACCACCACGACCCTCGCTCCCTGACCTGTCGCCCGATAGGGCTCGGTGAGGAACAGCTCGAGCGACCGACGCTGACCAGAGTGTCCGTCGAACTCTCGCTACACCTGTTGTCGCGACCTCAGTCCATGCGCCAGGTCGGCACGCCGGCATCGTCGAGCACACACGTCCAGAGCGTGCCGTCGTCGGCCATCCACTTCGTCGAGACGATCGCCTCGGTGCACGTCGGACGTAGGGCGAACTCGTTGGACGGCGTGGTGGTCACCGTCTCCTCGTCGATACCCGCTGCCTCGTCAGCCGCCCGCCGCGCCCTGTCGCCGAACACCCAGTCGGCATCGACCTCGACGTTGTAGACGCCCTCACACGGCTGGGCGTCGCGCTCGGCTCGCGCGATGACGGTCTCCTCGACGGTGAATCCGGCGTCGCCGAGGGTGAGGGCCAGCGCCGGGTCGAGATGGTGGACGAACGAGTCGAGCTGCTCACCGAACGGGAGGAGCGAGTGGTATCCGAGGGCGAGGTCGAACTGGATGGGATGCGTCGGCAGGAAGGCAAGGGAGCCGTCGGCGTTGCGCACACCCGCCCAGTCGGACGGGGGCAGCACCCCGATCGGGTCGCCGGCCCGCACCCGGGTACCCGCGGCCACGGTGGGCACCACGTGCATGTAGCGGAGGTCCCAGTAACCGAACTGCGAGAAGCCCGACATCGTGAGGGTGAGTTCGGCCGCGACGTTCCCGACGTCGAGCAGGGCGGCGTCACCCGAGCCGGCTGATGCGTCGGCCGATGCTCCGGTGACCAC
>JBEBDM010000116.1:0-5065 GCA_041156905.1 Actinomycetota bacterium
TCAGGCCGCCACCGCTCCCGCCCTCGGGTCCGAGGTCGATGATCCAGTCGGCGGTCTTGATGACGTCGAGGTTGTGCTCGATGACGAGGACCGTGTTGCCCTGGTCGACGAGTCGCGACAGCACCGTCAGCAGGCGACGGACGTCCTCGAAGTGCAGGCCAGTGGTGGGCTCGTCGAGGAGGTAGATCGTGTGGCCGGTGCTCCGCTTGGCGAGTTCGGTGGCCAGCTTCACTCGCTGGGCCTCACCGCCCGAGAGGGTCGGCGCACTCTGACCGAGCCGCACGTACCCGAGGCCCACGTCCATGAGCGTCTGCATGTAGCGGGCGATGGCCGGCTGGTTCGAGAAGAAGTCGACGGCCTCCGCCACCGGCATGTCGAGCACGTCGGCGATGTTCTTGCCCTTGAACTGGATGTCGAGGGTGTCGCGGTTGTAGCGGTCGCCCTTACAGACCTCGCACGGCACGTACACGTCGGGGAGGAAGTGCATCTCGATCTTGATGGTGCCGTCGCCCGAGCAGGCCTCGCAGCGACCGCCCTGCACGTTGAACGAGAACCGACCCGGCAGGTACCCGCGGACCTTGGCCTCGGCGGTCGTGGCGAACAACTTGCGGATGTTGTCGAACACGCCGGTGTACGTCGCCGGGTTGCTGCGCGGCGTGCGGCCGATCGGCGACTGGTCCATGTCGATGACCTTGTCGAGCAACTCGACGCCCTTGACCGACTTGTGCTTGCCGGCTGCGTCCTTCGACTTGTAGATCCGCTGCATCAGGACCGGCAGGAGGATGTCGCGGACGAGCGTGCTCTTTCCGCTGCCGCTCACACCAGTGACGGCGACGAGACAACCGAGCGGGAACTTCACGTCGATGTTGCGCAGGTTGTGCTCGCGGGCGCCGACGACCTGCAGCCACTCGAGTCCGGGCGCACGACGCTGGGCCGGCACCGGAACGCTGCGCTTGCCCGCCAGGTACTGGCCGGTGATCGAGGCCTTCTCCTTGAGGATCCCCTTCACGGGCCCGCTGTACACGACGGCACCACCGTGCTCGCCCGCACCCGGTCCGATGTCGACGATCCAGTCGCTCTCGCGGATCGTGTCCTCGTCGTGCTCCACCACCAACACCGTGTTGCCGAGGTCGCGCAGCCGCAGGAGGGTGTCGATCAGGCGACGGTTGTCGCGCTGGTGAAGACCGATCGAGGGCTCGTCGAGGACGTAGAGCGTGCCGACGAGTCCGCTACCGATCTGGCTCGCGAGACGAATGCGCTGCGCCTCACCACCGGCGAGCGTGCCGGCCGAACGGGCCAGGGTCAGGTAGTCGAGCCCGACGTCGAGCAGGAACCCGAGACGTGCGTTGATCTCCTTGGTGACCCGCTCGGCGATCATCCGGTCGCGTTCGCCGAGTTCGAGGTCGGCGAGGAACCGGGCCGACTCCCCGATCGACATCCCGCAGACCTCGGAGATGTTCTTCCCGCCGACGGTCACTGCGAGGGTCGACGGCTTGAGGCGCGCCCCATTGCACTTGCCGCAGGGCACCTCGCGCATGTAGCCCTCGTACTGCTCACGCGCCCAGTCGCTCTCGGCGCCCTCACGGCGACGGTTCAGCCACGGGATGACACCCTCGTAGGCCGTGCTGTACTCACGGCTGCGCCCGTAGCGGTTCTTGTACTTGACCTTCAGGTTGCCGGGAGCACCCTGGAGGATGACCTTCTGCTGCTTGGCCGTCAGCGTCCGGAACGGCGCGTCGAGGTCGATGTCGAAGTTGTCGGCGACGGCCTCGAGCATCCGGCTGAAGAACTGCGTGCCGCTCGTCCGCCAGGGTGCGATGGCACCCTCGTTGATGGCGAGGTCGTGGTCGGGGATCACGAGTTCGGGGTCGACCTCGAACGTCGTGCCGAGTCCGTCACAGGTCTCGCACGCGCCGTAGGGCGAGTTGAACGAGAAGTTGCGCGGCGCCGGCTCCTCGAAACTCGTCCCGCACTTGGGGCAGGCGAGGTGCTGGCTGAACGTGAGGGTCTCGCCGTCCTTCTCGCCGTCGCGGGCCACCAGTTCGACCTCGGCGACACCGTCGGCGAGCTTGAGGGCCGTCTCGAGCGAATCGGTGAGACGACGCTCGATGCCCTCCTTCTTGACGAGGCGGTCGACGATGATCTCGATCGTGTGCTGCTCGTAGCGGGCGAGCTTCTCGTCCGACTTCAGGAACTCAGCGATGTCGACGAGGTTGCCGTCGACCCGCGCACGCACGAAGCCCTGACCGGAGAGGTCCTGCAGGAGGGTGTCGTACTCGCCCTTGCGGCCACGGACGACCGGCGCGAGGACCTGGAACCGGGTTCCCTCCGGGAGCAGGAGGATGCGGTCGACGATCTGCTGCGGGGTCTGACGCTGCAGACGCGTGCCGTCGGTCGGACAGTGCTGGATGCCGACACGGGCGTAGAGCAGACGGAGGTAGTCGTAGACCTCGGTGATCGTGCCGACGGTCGAGCGCGGGTTGCGGCTCGCGCTCTTCTGGTCGATGGAGATCGCCGGCGAGAGGCCGTCGATGACGTCGACGTCGGGCTTGTCCATCTGCCCGAGGAACTGGCGCGCATAGGCGCTCAGCGACTCGACGTACCGGCGCTGGCCCTCGGCGTAGATCGTGTCGAAGGCGAGGCTGCTCTTGCCCGAACCGGAGAGCCCGGTGAACACGACGAGACGGTCGCGTGGGATCTCGAGGCTGACGTTCTTGAGATTGTGCTCGCGCGCACCTCGGACGACGATCTTCGCTTCGGGGGCAGCGGCCATGAGGGGGAGGCTACCGATGTTCTCCGTCGCACGAGAGGGCGTGGGATGATGAACCGGTGCCCCACCTCGTGCCTGCCGACGCTGCCTTCGCAGCCGCCGCCGATCACGCGCTCCAGCACCTGAGTGTGGCCACCCGCTTCCCCCGCTGGATGCTGGTCCGCGAGGTCGACCCCGAACATCCCCGCCAGGTGGTGGCGGCCCTCGACCCCACCGGCGAGATCCATCTCGGGCAGGCGCTCGACGGTTCGCCGGTGGTCCTCGCCCCGGCCGAGGTCCGACTCGACGTGGTCCACCCCGACGGGACCCGATTCGGCGCCCTGATCGGCGACGGCGCCACCCCCGGAACCACTCTCGACCGCACGGCCCGCGAACTCTGCGAACTCGTCGCCCACCTGCTCGGCACCCTTGCCGCCGTGTCGCTCCAGCGCACGGTGGAGCGCCGTGCCGGGGGTCGCTCGATCACCCGACGGGCCGGCGACGCACCGGCCGACGGCAGCCTCGACGACCTCACCGGACTCGTGACCCGCAAGGAGTGGGATGCCCGTCTCCAGGAGGAGGAGGCCGTCTGCGCCCAGTTCGGTGAGGCTGCGGCGGTCATCGTCATCGAGCTCGACCGCCTGAAGCAGACGAACACCGAGAACGGGCACGCCGCAGGCGACGACGAACTCCGCGTGGCCGGTGGTGTCGTCCGCTCGCGACTCGGCGATCGTGGTCTGGCCGCACGGCTCACCGGCGACCGTCTCGCCATCCTCCTCGTCGGCGTGTCCGGGTCCGACGCCCGCTCCCTCGACCACGACATCATCTCGGCGCTCACCGACCGCGGCGTGTCGGCCGTGTCGGTCGGTGCCCGCCGCCACCCCGAGCGCGGACTATTCGGCGCCCTCGCCGACGCCGTGGCCGTGCTCGACAGCCGCGGCATCGACACGGGTTCCCGCCCCGAGTACAGCGCGGCGCAGATCGACGAGGGGCTCATCGCCGGGGCACTCACTGCCTACTTCCAGCCGATCGTCGACCTCGCCGACGGCCGCATCGAGGCCCTCAAGGCCGTTCCCCGTTGGCACACCGAGTCGACGATCCTCGAGCCGGAGGACTTCGTGGCCGCCGTACGCGAGGCCCGTCGGGCCGGTGCCTTGTTCCACCGGTTGGTCGATGCCGGTCTCCATCTCGTCGCGACCTTCCGGCCCACCTTCCCCGACCTCCAGGTGCTCGTCCCCCTCGACCTCGACGGCGACGACGCCCAGCCGATCCTCGATGCCCTCGCCCTCGCCGACGGACACGGTCTCGACCCGCGTGCCCTCGCCATCGGCATCACCGAGCTGCAGGCCACCACGATGTCGGCGACCGTCCGCGACGCCCTCCGACAGGCCGCCACGGCCGGCACCACGCTCGTGCTCACCGAACACGAGTCGGGCGCCACCGAGGGGGCCCGGGCGATGGCCTCGCTCCCCTTCTCCGTCCTCACGCTGCACCGGCGCCTCACCGGGCTGCTCGCCGGGTCGGGACCGGGGAGCGCCGACATCCACGCCACCATCAGCGCTGCACTCGACTCGGGTGGGATGGTGCTCGCCGAGGGAGTCGACACGCAGGTCCAGCGCGAGCGCCTCATCCGACTTGGCGTCTCGTTCGGTCTGGGCTACCTGTTCGCCCTGCCGCAGCCGGCCGAGGCCATGGCCACGATGCTCCAGCCGGTGCTCAGCCTGCGTCCTTGAGTTCGCGACGAAGTTCGTTGACCTCATCGCGCAGGCGCGCCGCGTACTCGAACTTCAGCTCGGCGGCCGCCTCGTGCATCTCTTCCTCGAGGGTCTGGATGAGCCGCGCCAGTTCCTGCTGCGGGAGCGTCTTGAGTTCGCGCTGCACCTTCTCGCGCTCACCCTGGCGTCCGCGCCTCTGTCCCTTGCCCGGGACAGGTGATGTGTCGTCGGGACGCAGCAACGAGAGGATGTCGCCCACGGCCTTGCGCACCGTCTGCGGGTTGATCCCGTGTTCGAGGTTGTGGGCCAGCTGTCGTTCACGCCGCTCGCGGGTCGTGTCGATCGCCCTCGTCATCGACGGTGTCACCTTGTCGGCGTACATCACGACCTGACCCTCGACGTTACGTGCGGCACGTCCGATCATCTGGATGAGCGACGTCTCGCTGCGGAGGAAGCCCTCCTTGTCGGCGTCGAGGATGCACACGAGGCTCACCTCGGGGAGGTCGAGGCCTTCACGCAACAGGTTGATGCCGACGAGCACGTCGAACTCGCCGAGGCGCAGGGCCCGGAGGATCTCGATGCGCTGCACCGTGTCGATGTT
>JBEBDM010000117.1:0-11405 GCA_041156905.1 Actinomycetota bacterium
CCGGAGCCGTCGATCTCACGGTGGCGCGACGGGTCGGCGATGACGGCGAAGATCGCCGCGGCTGGGGCGGCGATGACCCGCTCGACGGAGGCGAGGTCGCGGGAGGAGGTGGTGTCTGACGGCATGACCAGCCCAACCGCGCCACGGCGAGCCGCATTCCCCGATCGGATCCTCGAGGATCCCGCCCGCCAGGGCCCCGGCGAGAGGGTCGGACTGTCACAAAGTCGTCAAGGGGGGCGTCCGGCGGGCCGATACCTCCATGTCATGAGTCGTCACCCCCGTTCCCGAGCGCTCCTCGCTCCCGTGCTCCTGCTCACCGGTCTGCCGGTGCTGCAGGCGGTGGTCGACGTCGCTCCGGCCACGGTCGCCGCGCTCGACTCACCCTGGACGACACCCACCCGTCCTGCCGAGTGCACCGAGCAGCAGGCGCTCAGCGGCGACGTCGCCCAGTGCCTGCTGGCGTCGCACGACGGCGACCCCTCCGACCACGGCTGGCCGACTCCCCCGTTCCCGACCGCCGACGACCCCGTCGTGCTCCCCTGGGTCGATCTCACGATCGGCTCGACCGGCGCCGCCGTCAGCGCCGTCCAGCAGGAACTCGTCGATCGAGGCGCCTCGCTGGCCGTCGACGGACAGTTCGGACCGATCACCGCCAACGCCGTCGCCGCCTTCCAGACCGCTCAGGGACTCCGGTCGACGGGCGTCGTCAACGAGCGCACCGCCAACCGACTCGGTGTGCAGAACGTCCAGGGCGGCACCTTCCCGGGCACCGGCTGGAACTGGCTCGGGTGGGGGTACAACGGCAGCCCCGCACTGACCGCGTGGGAGCAGCAGTTCGTCACCAACGACGAGCGCATCGGCTCGATGCGGGCCGGCAGCCTTCGGACGTTCCGCGACGCCCTCCCCCTGTTCGAGGGCTTCTACCGCGAGATCCAGGAGCTCGGCTACACGATCGGTGACGGCGGTACGTACGTGTTCCGGTGCACCGCCACCACCAGCAAGGACTGCGAGAACCTCCAGCCCTCGAACCTCTCGTTCCACGCCTACGGTCTCGCCACCGACATCAACACCGCGGCCAACCCGCTCCTCACCTACGTGGCCCGCGACGGGATCTCGGCGTGTGCCGTCCCGATGCGCACCGACATGCCGCGATGGATGGTGAAGGTGGCCGAGCGTTGGGGCCTCTACTGGGGCGGCTACGGCTGGGGCAACGGGTGCACCTCGCCGTCGCAGTACCGCAGCGTGGCGCTGCGCGACCCGATGCACTTCGAGTTCAACGGAACCCCTGAGATGGCCCGCGCCATCCTCCTGCACAACGAGTCCGACCGTTGCTTCGAGGCCGTCGACGCACAGGGTTCCCCCTCGGTGCGCTGCCTCGACCCGGGTGAGGTGCCGGCCGCAGGGACCCGCACCGTCGTCCACACGACCGCTCCGGCCGCCGCCACCGCCGCCCTCGTCAACATCACGACCACCGGCGCGGTGACGCCCGGCTATGTGAGCACCGAGGCCTGTGGGGTCGCTCCGTCGACGCGCACGTCGGTCACCAACGCCCGACCCGGTCGCGCCGTCGCCGCCACCACGGTGGTCAGCCTCGACTCCGACGGACGCTTCTGCCTGTACCAGTCGGCCGCAATGCACCTCGTCGTCGACGTGCAGGGCTACTTCGCCCCGACCCTCACGACGCCGGGCACCAACCTGTTCACGCCCGTGAACACCCGCCGCACCCTCGACACCGCGGCCCGCACCTGGTGCACACCCGACAGTGAGTGCCTCGCACCGAGCGTCGTCCCGGCCTCCACCGAGGTCGTCAACACCGCCGCCAGCCCGGTCGCGGCCGTCGCCACCCTGGCCACCATCACCGCCCGTACGCCGGCAGCGAACGGCTACGTCGCCGCCGACACCTGCGACGCTCTCCGTCCCGACGTCGCCCCGTCGAGCAACCTGAACTTCGTCGCCGGCGACGCCGCCGTGGCCAACCTCGCCGTCGCACCGAGCACCAGCACCGAACAGGGCGTCCAGTTCTGCACCTGGTCACCCGCCTCGCTCCACCAGCGCATCGCCGTCCACGGGTTCTTCGCCCCGGCCGCACCCGGCGGGCTCGGGTACGCCGCTGCCGAGCAGCAGCGCCTCCTCGACACCCGTCGCTGCTGGACCGATCCGCTGACGCTCACCGAGTCGTGCGCCACGCAGGCGACCTCCAGCACCATCATCCGCATCGCCGCACCGGTCGGAGCCCGTGTAGTGCTCGCCAACCTCACGACGACGAACGCCTCCAACGGAGGCCAGCTCGTCGCCGGAACCTGCGCCGACATCATCGCCGGTCGGGTCCGCAACGCCTCCGTGCACGCCGTGCCCGGAGCTGCGGTCGCATCGCTCGCCCCGGTCCGCGTCGGCGACGACGGAATGATCTGCCTGCGGACGTCACGACCGATGGACGTCGTGGTCGACCTCGTCGGCACGTTCTCCGAGACCGCCCCCCTCGGCCTGCTCCCCGTGAGCCCCGTCCGGGTCCACGACTCGCGACCGGTCTGACAGCACCGGCTGACGAGCGACACCCGGGGCCAGCGGCCGCGCTGGTCGCGGCGGCCGTGACCTCTCAGGCGGGTGGCGGGGTGCTGCGGTCGCTCACCCAGTTGCCGTGGAACCCGTACGGAACGCGCTGGGGCAGGAGCACCCGCGCCACCGGACCTGCGGCGAGGTCCTGCGCATCGATCACGACCAGCTCAGCCGACTCGCGGGGCACGTCGTGGACGAGGGTCACCAGCCATCCGTCGTCCTCGGCAGTGGCGTCGGGGCGCGAGACGAACACTGGCTCACCCGCCCCGCGACCCGGGCCGTACTCGAGTTCGGTGACCACGCCCGTCTGCAGGTCGATCTTGGCCGTCGGCCACTCGGCATCCTCCGACGGGCGCGCGTAGTACCCGAACCGGTACGGCTGCGCCGTCAGCGAGCCACGGTGTCGCGGGAACTCCGACGCACGCTCGTCGAGGACCACCGTCGAACACGTCCGCGCCACCGGGTCGAGGGTCCATCGCTCGAGCCGTCCGAAGCCGCTCCCGAACGGGCCGATGAGTTCGTTCTCGAACATCGAGTCGTACACACAGAGGTCGATGACCACTCGACCGTCGGGAAGGTCGTAGGCGTTCATCGGGTGGAACGAGTAGCAGAGCGGCACCTCGACCCAGACGATGTCGGTGGCCTCGCCCTCGCGCGGCAGGAAGCCGAGGCGCGAGCCGTAGTCGGGGTTCCACCGGAACGGGAAGCGACCTGCGAAGGCGAGGTCGATGTCGACGGTGACCGGCATGTCGTACACGACCGCGAACCGCTCGGTGAGCGACATGTCGTGGATCATCGTCATCCCCGGCACCGGCACATCGACGGTACGCCGCACACGGCCGTCCGGTGCCACGACCACGTACTGCACGTGGTCCATCCAGTGCGGCCAGCCGTACACCACGGCGTGCATCTCACCGGTGCGCGGGCACACCTTCGGGTGCGCCGTGAAAGCACCGGGAAGCGTCCCGAAGAAGTCGTTGCGGCAGATCGTCTCGAGTTCGTAGGTCAGCTCGACGGGAGCCGGCCCGGCCTCGACCATGGCCCACGTGGTCCCTGCGAAACCACCGACGTTGGTGTTGGCGCCGATCGGGGTGCTGCTCCAGTTCGGTCCGGGGATGTCGGGCTCGCCGCGCAGTTCAGACACCTGGCGCGACCCGACGTACCGGTTGCGGTACCACTCGGCCCGACCCTCCCGCAGGCGCACTCCGTGGACCATCCCGTCGCCGAGGAACCAATGGTGCGTCGCCGGGTCGACAGGACCGAGCGGGTTCGGTCCGTTGCGCAGGTACCGGCCGCACAGGTCGGCCGGGAGTTCCCCGATCACCGGCAGGTCGAACGCGGTGACCTCACGCTCCACCGGGGCGTAGTTGCCCACGAGATACCGGTTCGTCGCAACGAGATCGGTCATGACTGCCCCCTCGGTCCGTCGGCCCCATGCGACGTCCCTGGTCGGTGACCCTACTGCGACGACGGGATCACGAACGCACGGGCAGGATGAACCCGATCACCGCTCCGCCGTCGGCGGCGTTGCGGGCGAACACCGAGCCACCGTGCACCGAGGCCACGGAGGCCACGATCGACAGCCCGAGTCCCGACCCGGGCAGGCTGCGCGATCCGACGGCGCGGTAGAAGCGGTCGAAGAGGTGCGGGACGTCGGCCTCGTCGAGACCGGCGCCGTGGTCGCGGACCGACACCGCACCGCGCAGGACGTCGATCTCGATCGGCCCGTCGGGGGCGAACTTGCACGCGTTCTCGAGCAGGTTCTGGACCGCCCGCTCGATCGCACCGGGGCGACCGTCGACCACCGACTCGTCGACGCGGACGACGACCTCGCGTTGGTGGCGCCGCCGGATCCGTTCGACTGCACGGTCGACGACGTCACCGAGCCGCACGGGCTGGACGGGCTCGTCCCCGCGTTGCTCAGTGGCGAGCGCGACGAGCTCGTTGACGAGATCGGTGAGTTCGCGGGTCTCGCTGTCGAGGTCGGCGAGAAGCTGCTCGCGCGAGTCGGGCGTCAACGCGTCGTGCTTGCGACGGAGAACAGACACGTTGGTGCGCAGGCTCGTGAGCGGGGTACGCAACTCGTGACCCGCGTCCTGCACGAGACGTTGCTGGTCGTCGCGACTCCGGCGAAGGGCGTCGAGCATCCCGGCGAACGCACGGCCGAGCATTCCGGTCTCGTCGGCTCCGTCGACGGGGACGTCGACGTCGAGGCGGCCGGTGGCGGCGACCTCGCCCGCAGCCACGGTCAGGCGCTCCAGGCGCCGCACCATCTGCCGGGCGATCAGCCAGCCGATGAGCAGTGACAAGGCGGCCACGATCACCATCGCCACGAGGGTCCCGCGGAGGATCTCCGCCAGCGCGCGTTCACTCTCCTCGAGCGAGCGCGCGAGTTGCACCGCACCGATCGGGAACTTCACGGTCAGCACGCGATACGGCTCGTCATCGATCTCGAACTCGTGCCGGACCGAGGCGTTCGGGTCGGAGGACGCCGCCACCGCACGATCGGCACGCGTGACGGGCAGTTCGCCCGACGACGGGGCAAGGATGATCGCACCCGACGGATCGATCACCTGGACGAGGACCTGCTCGAAGCTGCGCGGTCGATCGCGGTCACCGTCGCCGCGACCTCCACCACCTCGGCCACCGTCACCGTCCCCATCGCCGTCGGGGTCACCGATCGAGGGCCGCTCAGCGATCCGTGCCGCCGCGTCGGAGAGCGAGCGATCGACGCCGTTCCGCAGCGAGTGCGCCGTGGTCGAGTACGAGATCACACCGATGGCCGCCGTCGCGGCGATCGCGAGGGTGGTGAGGGCGAGGACGATCTTGACCCGGAGCGTCACGAGACACGCACCGAGTACCCGACACCACGGACGGTGTGGATCAGCTTCGACTCGTCGCCGACCTCGACCTTGCGGCGCAGGTACGAGATGTAGACGGCAAGGTTCTTGGAGTCAGGACCGAAGTCGTAGCCCCAGATGCGGTCGTAGATCGTGCTGTGGTCGAGCACGATGCCCGCGTTGCGGACGAGCAGTTCGAGGAGATCGAACTCGGTCTTGGAGAGCTCGATCTCGCGCGAGCCGCGCCACGCCCGACGCGCCGTCGGGTCGAGGCGGAGGTCGGAGAGCTGCAGCGGCTCGGAACCTGAGGTTGCATCGTCCGGACGGGTGCGGCGCAGCAGGGCGCGCAGCCGGGCGAGCAACTCGTCGAGGTCGAAGGGCTTGGGGAGGTAGTCGTCGGCGCCAGCATCGAGCCCGGCCACACGATCGGGCGTCTCGGTACGGGCAGTCAGCATCAACACCGGGACACGGTTGCGCTCGGCGCGCAGGACCCGGCACACGGTGAGGCCGTCGACGTTGGGCATCATCACGTCGAGCACCACGGCATCGGGTGACACGGCCTCGATCTGGGCGAGTGCCGCTGCACCATCGCTCGCCTGCACCACGTCGTACCCCTCGAGCGAGAGAGCGCGGGCGAGCGACTCGCGGATCGCGCGGTCGTCGTCGGCGATGAGGATGCGGGCGTTCATGTCAGGAGGTCCAGGCAGTGGGTCGGGGGACGGATCGGTCGGTGCGTCGGAAAGAGCGCGACCCGCAGCCGATCGGCCGGAGCAGTGCTCCGGCCGATCGTAGGGCTGCGGAGCGCAGGGTCAGGGCGTCAGGCTCCGGCCACCGTGGTGGCGGTGTCGGCGGGGCCGCCGTCGATCGAGCCGCCGGTGCTGTCCGTGCCGCTCATGTCGCCGTCCATGTCGTCACCGTGCATGTCACCGTGGTGTCCGTCGCCGTGGCCGCCGCGGCCACCGGGCATGCCACCGTTGTTGACCATGTCGGTGATCCGGGTCGTGGCCTCGGCGATGCGGGCGTCGGCATCGGCCTGGGTGTGCTCACCCGAGGCGACCTCCTCGGCGAAGTGCGTCTCGACCTCCGCGACGAGGGCGTCGATCACGGCCTGGGCGCTCGAGCCGTTGGCCTCGGCGACCTGGGCGATGGTCTGGCCGCCCGCGAGGGCCGTCGAGAGCTCGTCGGTCGTGATGCCGATGGTGTCGGCCACGGTCTGCAGGCCGTCGGCCATCATCCCGCCGCCGTGACGGCCACCACGGTGTCCGTCGCCGCCCATCGGGCCGGCAGCGGCGAGGACCTCGATGACCTTGTCGGCCTGCTCCTGGGTCAGGGTGCCATCGTCGACCAGCGGCTGCAGCACCGACTGCAGGCGGGCCTGCTGCTCGGCGGCCGGGTCGACCGTCGCCGAACCGGCGTCGGTACCGGCGTCGGCCGCGATCTCGATCGACGGCGCTGCCGCCGACGACGAGCCCGAGGCCTCGAGGGCCAGACCAGCGCCGACACCGGCCACGAGGCCGATACCGAGACCGATGGCCTTCATCTTGGTGGGGATCCGCTTCTTGCTCATGTGTGTCACCTTTCGAGGGGTGTGGGGGGGTGAGCACATGGTGTCCCCCTCAGGTGAGACGCCGACCCGCGTCGGGTGAGAGGAAGGTGAGAACCCTCCGACCGGTGTCAGCCGCCCGACGCGGCATCCATCGCCTCGGCGAGGGCGATCAGCGCCTGCTCGACGACCTCGCTCAACGCAGGGTGGATCCACACCTGCCCGTACGCCATCTCGTCCACGGTGTGGCCGAGGTGCATGCCCATCACGACGTGCTGCACCAGCATCGAGGCCTGGTCACCGATGACGTGGGCCCCGATGACCTGCCGGGTACGCGGATCGCCGATGAGTTTGCAGAAGCCGGTCGTGTCCTCCATCGCCCAGCCGTAGGCCGCCGCACCGTACGGGTGACTGATCGTCACGTACGGCTCACCCGTGGTCTGCTGCCGCTCACGAGCGTCCTGCTCGGTGAGGCCGACCGCCCCGACCTGCGGATGGGCGAAGACAGCGTGGGGTGCAGGCCTCTCGTCGAAGGCCCGGAGGTCGTCGGGGTGCGAGAGGTTGTGGCGCACGGCGCGTGCCTCGCCGTTCGCCATGTGCTTGAGCTGGTACCGACCGTTCACGTCGCCGAGCGCCCACACACCCGGCGCCGATGTCCGGCCGTAGGCGTCGACGAGGACGGCGCCCGAGGCGTCGCACTCGATCCCGGCGACGGCACAGTCGAGCTCGTCACCGTTGGGAACGCGGCCAGCGGCCACCAGCAGGAGGTCGCCCTCCACGACCCGCGGGCCGTCGTCACCCGTGAGGTGAACACGCACGCCACTGTCACCGGGATCCGCAGCATCGACTCGCTCGACCCGATCGATCCGCGCGCCGAGGATCACGTCGTACCGCTCTGACGCGAGTTCGGTGAAGCGCTGCGACACGTCGGCGTCCTCGGCACGCAGGAGGGAGCGACCCCGGTTGACGATCGTGACAGCAGAGCCGAGCCCGCCGAACACGTGGGCCATCTCGGCAGCGATGAACCCGCCACCGATGATGATCACGTGGCGCGGCAGCGACGGCACGCGCATGACGCTGTCACTCGTGTGGAAGGGCACGTCGGCGAGACCCGGGATGTCGGGGATGAAGGATCGTGCACCTGCAGCGATCACCACCGAGTCGCCGGTGATGACCGTGCCACCCACCTCGAGGGCCCGCTCGCCCACGAAGCGGGCCGAATGTTCGTAGACGTCGACGTTGGGGAGCGAGTGTCGGTACTGCCGACCACCCTCGGCGATCGGATCGATCCGACCGAAGACCCGGTCGACGATCGCCGGCCAGTCGGCGCTCACGAACTCGGTGTGCACGCCGAGTCGGTCGCCCTCGCGGGCGTATTCGGCGAGGTCGGCCGCTCGCACCAGCATCTTGGTCGGGATGCAGCCGCGGTTGAGGCAGGTCCCGCCGAACACGCCGCGCTCGACCATCGCGATGCGCCACCCATCCATCTCCGGACCGATGAGGCTGTTGCCCGAGCCGGAGCCGATGATCACGAGGTCGTAGTGCGTGCTGTCCACACCGACAGTCTGCCGTGGTCAGGACACGGGCTCGCTACCCTCCCCGACATGGGCAACACCGACGATGCGGCCGCCGACTACGTCGAGATCCTCGCCGACGACACGCTCTGGCGCGTCGAGCGCGGCTTCATGGAGTCGCGGTGGACCTGCATCTGGGGTCGTGGATGTCTGGGCATCCTCGACCACCCTGCCGAGGAACTCCAGCAGGGCTGCTGCAGCGTGGGCGCCGAACTCACCGACCTCGACGAGGCGATGAACGTCAGCGCACTCGCCGCGACGCTTCCCGCGGAGGTGTGGCAGTTCCACGACCGCGTCGATGGTGACGACGTCTTCAGCGACAGCTCGCGCACGAACACCAAGGTCGTCGAGGGCGCCTGCATCTTCCTCAACCGACCCGGGTTCGCCGGCGGCGAGGGTTGCGCGTTGCACCTCGAAGCCGTCGCCAACGGTGAGTCACCGCTCGACTGGAAGCCATCGGTGTGCTGGCAGCTGCCGGTCCGGGTCGACTGGGAGATGCAGGCCGACGGCATCGAGCACGCCACCGTGCGACGGTGGTCGAGGGCCGACTGGGGCGACGAGGGCCCCACCATGGCGTGGTGCTGCACCGAGGGCGACCGCGCCTACGTGGGCGACGCACCCGTCGTCGAGTCGCTCTCCGCCGAACTCCAAGGTGTCATGGGCACCGAGGTCTACGTCGAGTTGCGGCGTCGCCTCGGCCGGCCCGACTGACCGGACGCGACCGGCCCGACCCGTATGGCTCAGCCGTTGCGGGGAAGCTCCGCCCAGCTCATCGTGCGGTCGTTGTTCGGCTCCTTCGGGAGTCCGAGGGCGCGCTCACCGAGGATGTTGCGCTGGACCTGGTCGGTACCGCCGTAGATCGGCGGGCCCTGAGCGAACAGCGCCAGTTCGGTGACGTGGCCGAGCACGGGCATGCCGGTCGCCTCGTCGAGAGCACGCCGCCCCGACGACTCGTAGGCGTGCAGCGTGCCGTACGGCCCCGTCACTCGCAGCCCGAGGTCGCGACTCTTGCGCATGATCTCGCTCATCGAGAGCTTGGCGATGTTCGGGGCGGACACGATGTCGCGCCCCGCAGCCTTCTCGGCCTTCACCCGCAGGGCGAGCATGCGACCCACCTCATGGAGCGTGTGGAGGCGCATCAGATCCTGACGGAACGACGGATCAGAGAGCATCCCGTTCTGACGCGCCATCTCGATGAGCAGTCGCTGGAGACCCGCAGCCATCGCGCCACCGCCGCCTCCACCACCCGCGGCTCCGGCGGGACGGGCGAAGTCGCCGATGCGCTTGCCGAGGTCGCCAGCGATCGTCCCGGGGCTGCACTGCGCTGCGGCAGCATGACCGCCCGCACCCAGACCCGCACGCTCGAACATCAGCGTCGTGTTGGCCACGGCCCAACCGTTGTGGAGACCGCCGATCACGGCGTCGTCACCGACACGGGCCTCGGAGAGGAACACCTCGTTGAACAGCGCACGTCCCGTCATCTCGCGCAGCGGACGGACGTCGACCGCCGAGTCCTGGTGCATGTCGAAAGCGAACCACGTGATGCCCTGGTGCTTGGGGACGTCCGGATCGGTACGGGCGATGAGCATGCCCATGTCGGCGATGTGACCACCGCTCGTCCAGACCTTCTGGCCGTTCACGATCCATTCCTCGCCGTCCTTCACGGCGCGTGCACCGAGGCCCGCGAGGTCGCTACCGGCACCCGGCTCGCTGAACAGCTGGCACCACGCCTGCTGGCCCGTGACGATCGGTCGGACGAAGCGCTCCACCTGCTCGGGAGTCCCGTGAGCCGCGATCGTCGGGGCCGCGAGGAGCATCCCGAGTCCACCGGGTGCGGGAACGGCACCGTGCCCCACGATCCGGCGCCCGACGGCGATCGCGTCGTTGCGCGACACGCCCTTGCCGTAGGAGTTCACCGGCAGCCCGGGGGCAGCCCAACCCGAGAGCCCGAGACGCTCCCACCACTCGGCCACCGTGAGGTCGGGGTCCCAGTTGGCGTGGAGCCAGGAGTCGAGTTCGTCGAGGAGGTCGCTCATCGCCCCAGCATTCCCGACGCTGCCGGCTCCGGGCGAACCCGAGTCGTGGCGACGACTCGCACCGGGCCGAGCGTCGAGGGCCGTGCCGGTAGGGTTCGCGCATGGCGTCCCGCTCACTCGGCCGACTCGCAGCACGGCTCGTCCAGCAGTCGCGACCCGATCTCGTCCGGGCACGCGCCAGCGAGTTCGCCGACAGGATCAAGGCCGAGTACCGCGCCGGACTCGAGGGAGCCGACGCGACCCCGGCCGACGAGGACGCCATCGAGTCGGAGGCCAGCGCCGTCGTCGCCGCGATGCGCGACGTCGACTGGGAGAAGGTCCGCGCCGTCACGAGCGAGAAGTCGTCCGAGGCCGCCCGGGCGATGAAGGAGATGAGCGCCCAGGTCGACTGGAGCAAGGTGCAGCCCGTGGCGGCCTCGATCTCGTCGGCGCTGATCGCTGCCGTCGCCTCTGGTCAACTCCCCATCGGTGGGGTTCTCGGCGGACGGGTGCTGCGCACGATCATCAACGAGGCCGACCTTGCCGCACGCGTCGGCCAGGCCTTCACTCCCCCCACCGAGTAAACCCACCGATCTAGGGCGTATGTGTGCCGGATTCCGGCACGAATACGCCGGAGATCGGTGGGGTCAGAAGCGGTAGTCCTTCGGGATCACGACGATGCCGCGGTCGCTGACCGTGAAGCGGCGCGCGTCGGCCTCGCGGTCGAAGCCGATCCGCTCACCGGCCGGCACCTTCACGTTCTTGTCGATGATGCAGCGGTTGATCCGCGCGCCCGGACCGATCTCGACACCGGGGAACAGGATGCTGTCGGTGACGTGCGCGTCGTGGTGGACGACCACACCGGGCGAGGCGATCG
>JBEBDM010000118.1:0-3300 GCA_041156905.1 Actinomycetota bacterium
CGTCGGCCTGCTCGGCATCGGAGAGGAACTTGGCGACCGGCGACTCGAGGCTTCCGTCGGCGGCGACCTTCAACCAGACGAGCCCCTTGGCGCCCATCTTCTTGGCCTTGTCGGTCATCCCATCGAGCTTGTTGCGGCCGAACTCCTCGGCCTTGCCCGAGGCGTTGATGCCCTTGATGCTCTCGGCACCCGTGAAGGCCTTGAACTGGGTGGCGGAGAACGCGTCGGTGAGCTCGGTGAGCTCCATGCCGAAGCGGAGGTCGGGCTTGTCGACGCCGAACCGGTTCATCGCCTCGTGCCAGGTGATCTTGATGATCTCGCCGGGGTCCTGGCCAGCGGCACGCGCCGCTGCCGTGACCGCTGCACCGATCGCGTTGTGGACGTCGTCCTGGTCGACGAAGCTCATCTCGGCATCGAGCTGCATGAACTCGTACTGCCGGTCGGCGCGCAGGTCCTCGTCACGCAGGCATCGCGCGAGCTGGTAGTAGCGGTCGATGCCGGCCACCATCAGGAGCTGCTTGAACAGCTGCGGGCTCTGCGGGAGGGCGTAGAACGAACCCGGCTGCTGACGGCTGGGGACGATGAACTCACGAGCGCCCTCGGGAGTGCTCGGCACGAGCATCGGGGTCTCGACCTCGACGAAGCCCTGACCCTCCATCGCCTGACGGATCGCACTGTTCACGGCGGCACGCAGACGCAGGTTGCGCTGCATGCGCTCGCGACGGATGTCGAGGTAGCGGTACTGGAGTCGGGTGTTCTCGGCCACCTGGTCGGCGCGCTCGCTGACGGGGAACGGCGGGGCCTCGGCCGAGTTGAGGATCTCGACCACGCAGTCCTGGAGTTCGATCCCACCGGTCGGCAACTTGGAGTTGACGTTCTCGGCCGGACGGGCAGCGACCGTCCCGGTCACGCGCAGCACGAACTCGGCGCGCACGTCGACGGTGTTGTCGACCACGCACTGGGTGACGCCGCTGTGGTCGCGCAGGTCGACGAACGCCAGCTTCTCGCCGTGCTCGCGACGGGTCGCGACCCAACCGGCGAGGGTGACGGTCTGACCGATGTGCTCGGTGCGGAGTTCGCCGCACTGGTGGGTGCGCATGGAGGTGGAGGTCATGACATGGCCTTCTTCAGGTACGGGATGAGATCGGTGCGGGGAACGGCCACCTGGCCGCTCTGGCGGGTGTCGCCGGGCTCGCCGTCGGAGCGCTCGGCGCGCAGCGGGCGGACGACGACGGAGCCGGAAGCGAGTTCGTCGGTGCCGACGATGACGGCGAAGGTGGCCCCACTGCGGTCGGAGCCCTTCATCTGGCTCTTCATGCTGCGGTTCTCGAAGGCGCGGTCGGCCCGGAAGCCAGCGGCGCGCAGTTCGGCGGTGATGGCGAGCGCCTCGAGGCCTCCCGTCGTGTCGACCACGAAGACGTCGACCGAGGTGGACGGCGGGGCGAAGACACCTTCGTCGTCACAGGCGATGAGCGTGCGATCGAGCCCCATCGCGAACCCGACACCCGGGGTCGAGGGGCCACCGAGCGACTCGACGAGGCCGTCGTAGCGGCCGCCGCCGCCGAGGGCGTTCTGGGCCGAGTCGAGCGTGCCGCCCTGGTACTCGAACGTGGTGTGCCGGTAGTAGTCGAGACCGCGCACCAGCTTCGGATCGATCGTGAACGGGATGCCGAGCGCACGGAGTCCGGCCTGCACACCCTCGAAGTGGGTGGCAGCCTTCTCGCTGTAGAAGTCGGCGATGCGCGGTGCGGCAGCGACGAGGGCCGCATCCTTCTCGCGCTTGGAGTCGAGGACGCGCAGCGGGTTCTTCTGCAGCGTCACCTGGCTCTCGGGCGACAGGTCGCCGACGTTCGCCTCGAAGTGAGCCTTCAGCGCCTCGACGTAGCGGGCCCGGTCGGCGGGCTCTCCGAGCGAGTTGAGCAACAGGTTCACCTGACGGAGACCGAGCGCTGCGTAGAACTCCCAGCCGAGGGCGATGACCTCGACGTCGAGGAACGGATCGTCGGCCCCGAGGACCTCGATGCCGACCTGGTCGAACTGGCGGTACCGCCCACGCTGGGGCTTCTCGTACCGGAACATCGAGCCCGTGTACCAGACCTTCCAGGGAGCGAGGGGCCGGTGCTGGACGTAGGCACGACAGACGGAGGCCGTCAGTTCGGGACGCAGGGCGATGTGCCGACCGCCCTTGTCGACGAAGTCGTACATCTCCTTGCTGACCACGTCGGTGGCGTCACCGATGCGCTGGAAGACGCCGAGGTCCTCCAACAGCGGGGAGATGACCTGCCCGTACCCAGCACTCTCGGCCACCTGCGCGAAGACCTCCACGAAGCGGCGCCAACGGGCCGATTCGGGGGGCAGGATGTCGCGCATCCCGGGGCTGGTCTGGAACTCGGGCACGGTGAGCAAGGCTACCGGCACCCACCGCGCCGCCCGTGGCAGATTCCCACCCCACCGGCCTGCCGGACACCCTTCCGGCGCTGATCAGGTCTGAGCGCGACCCGGGACGAGCCGATAGCAGTCGTAGACGGCGTCGATCTGGCGGATGGTGCGCAGCACCGACTCGAGGTGCGACGGATCGCCCATCTCGAACTCGAAGCGCATCCGGGCCACCCGGTCGCTGCCGGTGTGGGTCGAGCAGGCCACGATGTTCACGTGCTGCTCGCTGAGCGAGTTGGCGACGTCGCGCAGCAACTTCGACCGGTCGAGGGCGACGACCTCGACCGCCGCCCGGAACATCGCGTTGTCGCGGTTGTCGTCCCACTCGACGTCGACCAGACGGGCGCTCTGCTCGTTCACCAGACTCGCGGCGTTCGCGCAGTCGGCCCGGTGCACCGAGACCCCACGACCCTTGGTGACGAAACCCATGATCTCGTCGCCCGGCATCGGGTTGCAGCACCGCGAGAGGCGCACGAGAACGTCGTCGATGCCTTCCACGTGCACGCCGGCGGCGTTGCGCGCCCGACGTCGCACGCCACCACGCGGCAGACCACGCCCGGTGTCGTCCTCGTCGAGGTCGTCGTCGGGGTCGCCACGCAGTGCCCTGGCCAACTTCTGGGCGATCGATCGTGCCGAGACGTGTCCCTCGCCGATCGCCACCAGCAGGGCGTCGAGGTCGGCGTACGACGCGGCCTCGATCTCGTCGGCGAGGACGTCGCTCCCCCACATCCGCTGGACGGGAAGGCCCTCGCGACGGAACTCCTTGGTGAGCTCCTCGCGACCGTTCTCGATCATGTCGTCGCGGCGCTCGCGCGAGAACCACTGCTTGATCTTGTTGCGGGCGCGCGGTGACTCGACGAACTG
>JBEBDM010000119.1:0-4659 GCA_041156905.1 Actinomycetota bacterium
GCCACCGACCACTTCGTCGACGAGTGGATGCAGTCGGTGGGTGAGGGTGTGCCCGGGTACGTCACGCCGAAGGTGGCCGTGGGGTGTGTCGTCGGCAACGAGGCGGGCGAGGTGCTCCTCGTGAAGCGCCCCGACAGCGGTGTGTGGCTGTACCCGACCGGATGGGCCGACGCCGGGTACTCGGCGAGCGAGGTCGTGGTGAAGGAAGTCCTCGAGGAGACGGGGATCGAGTGCGAGCCCGTGCAGCTGCTCGCCGTCGTCGACGGCCAGCGGATGGGCTTCACCCGGTTCGCGATGTACATGCTCCTGTTCCACTGCCGGGCAACGGGTGGTGACCTGTCGGGTCATCCACTGGAGACCGACGGGATCGGGTGGTTCGGTCGCGACTCACTCCCCGTCCCGACGGCAGGGGCTGACTGGTGGGCGTCGATGGCGTTCCACGCGATCGACGGAGGCACGGTGCTCCCGTTCTTCGAGTCGCCGCGTGAGCCGGTGTGGCGTGGTGATCACGGAGCCTTGCAGGACTGATCCGGCAAGAGCGGTTGGTCCTGCTCAGCGAGGGCCGGAACCGGTGTCGCCCTGGTCGCGCAGGAACTGCTCGACCTCAGCCATGAGGTCGTCGGTGGCGAGGCGGTCGGTGAGTGCCTCGGCGAGTTCGTCGCTGTCGACCTCGAGCTCGTCGTCGTAGTCGTCGTCAGAGTCGTCGTCGACCTCGTCGAAGAACATCTCGTTGCCGTCGGACATGTCCTCGAGGCGGGAGATGTACCCGATGAGATCACTGTCGTCCTGGACGAGGCGCGAGACGCGGGTCTCGTAGCCGTCGGCGAGATCGACGAGGCCGAGCAGGGGAGCCGGCGTGCCGAGGATCTCGCAGGCTCGCTCGACGAGGGCGAGTGACGCCTTCGGGGAGGGGACCTGCGACGCATAGGCCGGCACTGCCGCCCACAGCGATGCGGAGGGAACGTCGGCCTTCACGCACGCGTCGTGCAGGACACCGACGATGCCCGTGGGGCCTTCGTAGGTGCTGCGACGGAGTTCGTAGCGATCGATGACCGACTGGTCGGCAGCGGTGCCGACCACCTGCACGGGACGGGTGTGGGCCACGTCGGCGAGGAGAGCACCGAGCGAGAGCACCATCGAGACCCCACACTTCTCGACGATGGCCAGGACCTGCTCCGCGAACAGTCGCCAGCGGAGGCTGGGCTCGGGTCCGAGCAGCAGCAGGACGTCGCCGCCAGGAGTGCTGGCCGACCAGAGACCGACCGTCGGCCACACGATGACGCGCGTGCGCTCGGGGGTCAGCTGGATGCGCGGTCGTGTGGTGCCGAAGTCGGTGAACTCCTCGGCGTCGAACTCGGCGACGAGGGTCGCGTCCCAGGAGGCGATGAGGTGACGAACTGCCTCGCTCGCGGCATCACCGGCATCGTTCCAGCCGGTGAAGGCAGCGACGAGCCGCGGTTGACGAACCGTGGGTTCGGCAAGCCAGCGGACGTGCTCCATACGCCCGGAGCCTATCCCTCGCCGGGAGCGATGGGATCCCCGACGACGGCTGCCGCGAGGTCGAGTCGACGGCTGATCTCGTCGAGGTGGGCGAGCCACCACTCGGGTCGGACATGGTCGTCGTCGAAGTAGCTGAACTCGCCGTCGAGGTAAGGGAGGCAGACAGGCAGACGGGGGCACGCGACGTCGTCGAGATCGATGTACGTGACGCCCGAACCAGGTGTCGCGAGTGCTGCCACCGCCGTGTCGATCGAACCGGACGGCCGGGTGTCGTACCACGCACATTCGCCGACCACGCCGGTGGCTGAGAGGCACTCCAGAGGATCGAACGGGGCGAGTGGCGTCGGCTCGATGACGATCATCGCCGCACCGTTGGAGCGCACGGCCTCGACCGTGGCGACGCGCGCCTCGCGCAGCCCCACCTCGTAAGGGAGGCTGCGCCGAGTGTCGTCGGAGAACCTGAAGTTGCTCTGCTCGCCGAACTCGTCTTCGGAGCGGAGCAGCCCGTAGGCCACGACGACATCGACGTCGTAACCGTCGACGAGCCACTCGGGCCAGGTGGAGCGGACGAGGAAGCAGCCGTCCTTCAACCCGGACACGGCCAGATTGCGGATGCCCTGCTCCCAGCCACACCCGAGTTCGACGCTCTGGAGGAGTTCGATGCCGCGGGCACGGGCGTACTCGACGATGGCGGGGATGATGGTCTGGGCATGGCTGTCGCCGATGAGCAGCCAGCGTGGACCGTCTCCCTCCACGAGGATGCACGGCTCGACCGCCACCGGCGTGCACGAGGAGTGGCCCGTGCCCTTCTCGGCGAACTGCGGGTGGAGCGCCGGCCAGTCGATCGATGCGACGTCGAGTTCGAGGTCGTCGGCGGCGTTGACAGTGACCCCCGATGAACTCAGGCTCGAACGACGAACGAGCGGGCGCCACGGGAGGTCGAGTGTGGTGCTCGCGGCGAATGCCATCGTGGCGCTGAGTGCGAGGCCCGTGGCGGTCACGAGTGCCGGACGGCGATCGAGGTGGGGGGCGCGCCGGACAGGTTGCTCGAGGAGGTGGTGCGACACCGCGGCGAGCGCGGCCGAGGCGGCGAGGGTCAGACCGGCGAGAGCCACCGGAGGAAGGTCCCAGAGCGCACGTATCGCAACGACGAGGGGCCAGTGCCAGAGATAGATGCCGTAGGAGAGCCGCCCGATCGAGGCGGGTAGCCGATGGCCGACGAGTCGGGTCGTCCACGGACCACTGTGTGCGATCGACACGACGAGTGCCATCGCCGCGACGGTGGCGAGCAGCCCGCGGTTCGACGGCGTCAGGTCGAGCCACGACGGAACGAGGAGGAGCAGGGCCGCCGCGCCGAGCACCGCGACGGCATCGTGATGCCACGACCCTCGTCCGACTTCCGCGCGTCGCTCGTCGAGCATCGTCGAAGCCACTGCGATGGCCGCACCCATGAGGAGTTGGTACATGCGCGCCTCTGTACCGAAGTAGGCGCGCGTCGGATCGTCGACTGCGATGACGACCTGGGTGACGACACCAGCGATCGCGAGCGTGCCGAGTCCGGCGAGGAGGAGCCCGCGCCGACGACGAGCGAGTCGCCACATCAGGAGCAGCGCCACGGGGAACACGACGTAGAACTGCTCCTCGATCGCCAGCGACCAGAAGTGCAGGAACGGTGACGTGTCGGTGTTCGCGGCGAAGTATTCGCGACTGCTTCCGATGAAGTGCCAGTTGGCGACGTAGAGGCTGGCGGCCCGGGCGTCACCGATGAGCGAGAGCCGTCGGGTCACAGGGTCGATCGCAAGAGAGATCGCCACTGTCGCCGCGACGACGACCAGAGACGCAGGAAGGAGCCGCCGTACGCGCCGTGCGTAGAACGAACGAAGGTTGATCGTCGACGTCCGCTCCATCTCCGCGAGCAGGAGACGTGTGATGAGGAAGCCCGAGAGGACGAAGAACACGTCGACGCCCACGAAGCCGTTCGGGAAGATCCCCACGCCCGCGTGGAAGAGCAGGACGAGCAGGACTGCCACCGCGCGGAGACCGTCGAGCGCGGGCAGGTACGTGTGCGAGGAGGGCGAGCCGCTCGAGTGCTAGTACTCAGCGGCTACCTCCCGGGTCACAGCTGAGGCACCACCACGTAGTTCTCGCCGCCACCCTGCGCCACGACGTCGTCGAGCCAGTTGCCCTCGTACACGTCGTTCGGGCCCTGCATCAGGTCGTTCTCCTCGGCCCCCTCGGGAGTCGTGACGAGGGTCCACGCCTGGCGCTTGTATGTCCAGTTCGACGGGTCGAGACGGTGCGCCTCGCGCCACCACGGCACGGCAGCCGCGGGGTCGACGGTCCGGCGGAGGACCTCCCCGAGTTCGAAGCAGGCCGTGGCCATCGCAGCATCGGCACCACGGGGCTGTGAGCGAGCAACGACCTCGTCGGGGGTGAGCGCGTACGGCGATTCCGAGCCGCGCTGGGCCCAGTCGACGATCGCGGCGCGGTAGTCGGCGCTCACGTCGGGGATGGCCTTCACGACGCGGAACGTCGTCTCGAGCCGCGGCGGGAGTCCTTCCGGGATCTCCATGTCGCGCAGCGGGCTGCGCTCGATGCTCGCGCTCTCGGCAGGACGCACGATCGTGCCCTGCTCATCGATCCAGACGGCCATCGGGATGTTGGTGAAGCCGAACAGTTCGCCCGTGACGTGGCGCGTGTCGATCAGGCTGGGATGGGTCGATGCCGCGGCGTCGATCCACTTGTAGGTGTGGGCCGGCTCGATGTCGAGTGCAACGGTGACGACGGTGACGCCGAGTGGCTCGAGTTCTGCGTGGAGCGCCTGCCACCCGGGCAGGCTGGTGCGGCAGCCTCAATAACTCGACCAGGCGACGAGCAGAACCTTGCGGCCGTGCAGCGCGCTGAGCCGGAACGGGTTGCCGTCTCGAGTGATGAGTTCCGGATCGGCGGCGACGGCGGTGGCGAGGGCTCGTCCGCTGGTGGTGGCGGGGCCGAGTGCGTAGATGCCGTGCTGCTCGTCGTGGACGAGCGGCATGCCGAGCCGGTCGGCAGCGCGGGAGACGTCGACCGTTCCGTCAGCTCGGAGGCTCCCGGGAGCGGGGACGCACACCTCGCCACGGCAGAGGCCCTCGGGCTTGGGGTCCCAGCCGGTGCCGTCAG
>JBEBDM010000120.1:0-6069 GCA_041156905.1 Actinomycetota bacterium
TCGTTGCTTCCACTGCAAGGCCGAATTGATGGCCGTGGTGGGGCCGATCGCTGTCGAGCGCAACGCCACGGTGGTGCTCGGCGTCAACCTCGACGACCTCGGCGAGCATCGCCCGGGACAGGCGGCCGCGTCCGAGGCCGGCGCCGTGTTCCCGCTGGTGGAGGCTGGTTTCACCAAGGCCGACGTCCGTGAGGCGTCGCTCCGGATGGGGCTGCGGACCTGGGACAAGCCGGCGATGGCATGCCTGGCGAGCCGGATCCCGTACGGGACCGAAGTCAGTGTCGCCCTGCTCTCCCAGGTCGATCGGGCCGAGGCGGCCCTCCGGCGACTCGGCTTCGGCCAGCTCCGCGTGCGCCACTACGGCGACACGGCCCGTCTCGAGTTTCCGCTCGACGACCTGGCACGGGTGGTGGAGCGTCGCGACGAGGTCGTCGGGGCCGTGTCGGCGCATGGCTACCGCTACGTGACCCTCGATCTCGAGGGCTTCCGGTCGGGCAACCTCAACGGCTGACCCCCGCCGTCCGCGGCCCGTTGCGGCGCCCCGGTCGTTGGCCCGGGCTCGGAGACAACACGGGGCTGATGCGACACCCTTGTTGCCAGCGAGACGATCTCATCCCCTCCCCGAGGATGAGATCACCACTGTCAGTGATGCCGGCATTGCCTCTTGCCACTGTGGGCGAACTGTGGTACTTTCCCACCAACGGCGTGTGCAAGGGCGTGGCGCAGCGATGTGACTGTCCCTTGATCGCGGTGGGAGTCTCCCGTAATTCTCCCGCCTCACCGTCGTGTGGTCGCCCCCTCTCCCGTCACCGAGGGGCGACCCGCGCCCGCACGTCGATCGGCCCCGAGGGGACGGACCGACACGCTGGGCGTGCGGGTCGGCTGAGCCGATCAGGGCATGTCGGCGATGCGCTTGATGAGCCGCTCCGCGAGGGGTCGGGGCAGCTCGAGCGACCGGAGCAGCAGTTCGCTGCTGCGGCGCACCCGGTCGGGTGCCGAGGCCGAGACGAGGTCGCGGACGTCGACGACCACGGCCTCGAGCTCGACGTCGCCCTGGAAGACGTGCACGCCGTCGTCACCGATCTCGACGAGCACGGCGGTGCGGCTGGGGACGCCGCCGGCCGAGCGGACCACTCCGGGCCGGGGGCCACGGCGCCGACGCTGGGGGCCGGCGTGCAGGCTCAGTTCGGTGCCGAGGATGCGGTCGAGTTCGACGAGCCACTCGTAGGGCGGCACCCGGGTGCCCTGCTCCCACTTGGCGACCAGCGACGAGCCGATCCCGACCTGGCGGCCGAGATCGCGCTGGGTCCAGCCGTGGCGCTGGCGGGCGTCGGCGATCTGGCGTCCGATCCGCCGACCGAGTTCACGCTCGGCCTCCCGCTCGGCGTCCCGGTCGAGCGTGGCGTTAGATCCATTTTCGTTCAAGTTGACGAGGGTATCTGTGGTGCTGTGTGCGCTCTGGGTGGTGTCCATGCCGTGACAGTACCCGCTCCGTGGTGTTCTGTCACGCACTTTCTCGACACATCACAGCGTTCGTCGTCCCGGCTGGCGGCTCGGCTGGCGTCTCACCTGTCGTGGGGGAGGCAGTGCGCCTCGAAGGCCTCGACGAGGGCCGGGTCGAGGTGAGCGAGATCGGGAGCGTGCAGGGCCCGGACCCCGGCCGCGATGTCGAGACGCCGGTCGGGCCGCTGTGCTGCCGCGTGGAACCGGTGCGCCACCGCCGTGAGTGCGGCGACGAGTTGCTCGAGCGGTCGGTCGAGCTCACCGGCCGGCCTGCGGTGGCGGGCCGCCACCATCGCCAAGCGGTCGAGCGGCGCCAGCAGCGCCGCGGAGACATGGGCGGCGCGCTCAGTGGTGTCGGGGTCGTCGTCGAGGTAGCGCGCCAGTTCGGCGTCGGTGAACGTCATGGCGCCGATGTCGGAGCACGACGCCGCGCGTCCGAGGCGGGCGGCCACGTCGGTGAGCCCCTGCACGGTGGCGAGGTCGGTGACGCTCGTACCGATACGGCGGGCGCGATCGGCGAGGTGCGGACTCCGCAGAGCGAGGGCGGCGAGCAGCACCCCGAGTGCCCGTTCGAGCTGCCCGTCGAGTTCGGTCTCGGTCTCGTGCAGCTCGGCGGCGAGTGCGTTGGTGACCACCGTGGCGGCCTCGAGGTCATCGTGCGAGCGCAGGGCCCGGCGGGCACGGGCGCCCAGCTCGGGTAGGTGGAACGGTTTGACGACGAGGTCGAACGCGCCGAGCTCGAGGGCACGGACGCGCCGATCCGGATCGCTGTCGCCGGTCACGACGAGGGCGGGGATACCGCGGCGGTCGCCCTGCCCGAGGAGTTCGAGCACCGACATGCCGTCGCCGTCAGGAAGCCCGAGGTCGAGTACGACGAGGTGCGGCTCCCACTGGTCGAGGGCGTCGAGCGCCTCGCCCACGGTGGTCACGACGCGGACGTCGTCGAACCCGACGCTGCCGAGCGCCTCGGTGACGAGGAACGACTGCAGTTCGTCGTCCTCGACGACGAGCACGCGTGCGGGGGGAGGGGAGGTGTCGGTCGGGCCAGTACCGGTCATCGTGCAGTGCCGATCATGAGGTGTGGGCGGAGCGCCCTCGGACCATCGTGACACGGCGCGCTCCGATGGGACAGGGTCCTTCGACGGAACCTAGGGTTCGGCCCATGAAGATCTCGATGTCCATCAACTACTCCGGCGGATTCAAGGAGGCGGTGCAGCGCGTCGTCGACCTCGAGAAGGCAGGCCTCGACGTCGTGTGGATCGCCGAGGCCTACTCCTTCGACGCCGTGAGCCAGGTCGGCTACCTCGCTGCTCGCACCGAGCGGGTCGAGATCGGCACCGGGATCCTCAACGTGTACTCGCGTACTGCCGCGCTGATGGCGATGACCGCTGCCGGCTGCGACTACGTGAGCGACGGACGCTTCATCCTCGGCCTCGGTGCCTCCGGTCCGCAGGTGGTCGAGGGCTTCCACGGCGTCCCGTACGAGAAGCCGATGGTCCGGATCCGCGAGTACATCGAGGCCTGCCGGATGATCTGGAAGCGCGAGCAGAAGTTCGAGTACCACGGTCAGACGGTGAACGTGCCGCTGCCCGAGGGCGAGGGCACGGGTCTCGGCAAGCCGCTGAAGATCATCAACCATCCCGTGCGCGCCGACATCCCGATCTGGTGGGCGAGCCTCATGGGCCTGAGCGTCACCGCCACGGCCCAGCACGCCGACGGTTGGCTCCCGATCTTCTTCGACCCGGAGCGCTTCCACGACGTGTGGGGCGACGAACTCAAGGCCGGTCTCGCCAAGCGCGACCCGTCGCTCGGGAAGCTGCAGATCTCGGCCGGCGGCATGCTCGCGATCGACGAGCGCCTCACCGGCGGAGCGCAGCACCAGATCCTCGACCACAGCCGGCCGCACGTCGCCCTCTACGTCGGTGGAATGGGTGCCCGCGACAAGAACTTCTACAACACGATCTGCAAGAAGTACGGCTACGAGAAGGAAGCCATCGAGATCCAGGACCTGTACCTCGAGGGCAAGAAGGAAGAGGCCGCTGCTGCCGTCCCGGCGCAGATGCTCGAGGCCACCAACCTCGTCGGCCCGAAGTCGTACGTGAAGGAGCGCCTTGCCGCCTACAAGGAGGCTGGCGTGACAATCCTGTCGGTCAACCCCGTGGGTCCCGATCCCGTGAAGGCGATCGAGACGCTCCGCGAACTCATCGACTGACGTCGCCTTTCCCGGCCCGAACCCGAGCCGGGTTCCCGGCGTCAGGCCATGTCGTCCGCGTAGTACTGGGCGACGTTGTCGGGGTACGAGCGCACGTAGTAGTTCCACAGTTGCTGGCCGAAGCACGGTGCGCTCGTGCTGGCGATGTCGTCGCGGCCCGCGAGGAGTTCGTCGCGCTTGGCCATGAACCCTGCGCTGCGATGGCGCGGGCTGGCGTCGACCGCTGCGGCGAAGCGAGGGTCGAGCGGCAGGGGCTCGAGCGACGTCCGCAGGTCGGGACCGTGGAAGTAGGCGGTGGAGAACCTGCGCTCGTGGGCGATGACTCGATGGGTCGCGGCCACGACGTAGTTGCCGGTGATGGCCTGGAGCATCTCGCCCATGTTGCAGACGAACGCGCCGGGCGGCGGGTCGGCGCTGATCCAGGTGCCGTCGGGGGCGAGCGCCTCGAGTCCGCCCACGCCGTGCGGCATGAGGAGCGTGAGGAAGCCGGCGTCGTTGTGCGGGTTGACCCCGGCCTCACCCTCCGGCGTGGCGGGGTAGTGGATGAGCTTGGCGAGCGAGAAGGGCCGCTCACCGAACAGGCGGCGGAAGGTACCGGCCTCGAGCCCGAGTCCGAGGGTCATGACGTCCATCAGTTCCCACGCGAGGGAATCCATGAGGTCGAGGAAGGTGGTGATCGTCGTGCGGAACCCGGGGAGGACGTCGTCGTCGAGCCACTGGTTAGGGCCGTCGAGTCGGAGGTAGAGCGGCAGGGCGTCGTCGGGCCACGGGACGTTCTCCGTGGCGAGGTCGATCTGCTCGCGGTGGTCGACACGGTTGTTGGTGAGTTCCGAGCCCAGCCGTTCCCAACCTCGGAAGTGGCGCGAACGCGACTTCTCGATGGTCTGCTTGACCTCGACGGGAAGTGTGAAGAACGCCTCGAGCAGACGGAAGTACTCGTCGACCAGCCCGTCGGCCACGCCGTGGTCGACGAGGTGGAAGAAACCGATCCCGTGGCACATCTCCATGAACTCGGCGGCCACGGCCGGACGTTCGTCGACCGTGGCGTCGCGCCAGCGGCGGAGGGAGAAGGCCGGGATCGAGCTCATCGTGCCCACCCTAGGATCGGGCGACTACCCTGTCCGCAATCGTCGACCGAGGGGCATTCGAGTGGCATTGCTGGACGTGAATGACGTGACCGTCAGGTTCGGGGGCATCGTCGCCCTCGACGGACTGTCGTTCTCCATCGAAGAGGGACACATCTGCGGGCTGATCGGCCCGAACGGTGCGGGGAAGACGACGATGTTCAACGTCGTCAGCCGTATCTACCAACCCGAGTCGGGCTCGGTGCGTTTCCGTGGCAGCGAGCTGCTCGACGTTCCGGCACACGGCATCGCCGGGCTGGGCATCGCCCGCACCTTCCAGAACCTCGCCCTGTTCCCGTCGATGTCGCTGCTCGAGAACGTCATGGTCGGCGCTCACAGCCAAGGACGTGTCGGCGTGGCCCGCGCGGTGTTCCGTGTCGGCACCCGTCGTGAGAACACCGAGACCCGCGACTTCGCCGGCGACCTCCTCGCCCGGCTCGGTCTGGGGGCGCTGGCGTTCCGTCCTGCGGCGGGTCTCCCGTTCGGCACGCTCAAGCGACTCGAGATCGCCCGAGCGCTCGCTGCCCGCCCGACCTTCCTGCTGATGGACGAGCCGGCGAGCGGCCTGACCCACGGCGAGGTCGACGAACTGGGCCACACGATCCAGCAGATCCGCGACGATTTCTCGCTGACCGTGCTGCTGGTCGAGCACCACATGAGCATGGTGATGGGCATCAGCGACAAGGTCGTGGCGATGGAGTTCGGTCGCAAGATCGCCGATGGCACGCCGGCCGAGGTGCAGAACGACCCGAAGGTGATCGAGGCGTACCTGGGGGTGGCGTCGTGACGTTGCTCTCCGTACGCGGACTCGTCGCGGGATACGGGCCGGTGAAGGTCCTCGACGGGATCGACCTCGAGGTCGGTGCCGGCGAGTTCGTGGTGATGCTCGGCGCCAACGGTGCTGGCAAGACCACCACGATGCGCGCCGTGAGCGGGCTCATCCCGCGCCAGGGCGAGATCGTCTTCGACGGGAACGACATCCAGCGCGAGTCGCCCGACGCGATCGTGCGCTCCGGGGTGGCACAGGTTCCCCAGGGTCGCGGCACGTTCCCCGAACTCTCCGTCGCCGACAACATGATGGCGGGCGCCTACGTGCGTCACGGGGCGGCCGCAGAGGTCCGCTCCGACATGGAGAAGTGGTTCGACGTGTTCCCTCGTCTGCGCGAACGGCGCGACCAGCGGGCCGGGAGTCTCAGTGGTGGTGAGCAGCAGATGCTGGCCATCGCCCGT
>JBEBDM010000121.1:0-8624 GCA_041156905.1 Actinomycetota bacterium
CGTCCGCGGGATCGGCGAGATCGTCGAACCTCTGCCCTACCAGCCGCTCGACCTGACGCTCGTGGTGCCCCCGCTCGCGGTGAGCACACCGGCGGCCTACCGCGCTTGGGACGAGATGGGCATGCCGCGCTCCGACGGCGCCAACGACCTCGAGCCGGCCGCCCTGCGACTGGTTCCCGAACTCGTGCGCTGGCGTGACCGCATCACCGAGGCATGCGGAACGACGCCCACGCTGGCGGGCAGCGGGGCAACGTGGTTCCTGCGGGGGCACCACCACGTGGATGACGCTCTCCCGGACGCGCTCGTCGTCCGGACGCGGACGCGTCCGGCCTGACGATCGACGGCGACTAGCGGCGCTGGTGCCGCGTGCGACGCAGCATCTTCTTGTGCTTCTTCTTGCGCATGCGCTTGCGACGCTTCTTGATCAGAGAACCCATAGGTGCGGAACGCTACCGGCACATGACGGGGGTCCGACAACCTGCAGGGTGACGGGTAGTCTCGGCAGCGTCCTTCGGGACATGGTCCGGGGTCGTTCAATGGTAGGACAGCGGGTTTTGGTCCCGTTGATAGGGGTTCGAGTCCTCTCCCCGGAACCGAGCGTCAGAGTGCGTCCTGTCGGCCCGTGGACGTCCGGCCCACGAGTTCGTCGAGCAGCGGCGCCAGCTCCGTGGTGACGATCCCCGTGGTGCCGTCGGCGATCCCGACCGGGATGACCAGGTGGTCTCCTGCCACCATCGCCCCGCACGAATAGACCACGTTCGGCACGTAACCGTCCTGCCACGCATGTGTCGGCGAGAGGAGCGGCCTGCGCAACGAGCCGAGCACCACGGTCGGATCATCGAGATCGAGCAGGAGCGCACCGAGGTGGTACGTGCGCAGCGGCCCGACCCCGTGAGTGAGCACGAGCCATCCGGCCTCGGTCTCGATCGGTGATCCGCAGTTGCCGACCTGGAGCAGTTCCCACGGCCGAACGGGTGCGTGCACCACCTGACGGTCGTTCCAGCAGTGCAGGTCGTCGGAGAAGCTGATGGCGTTGGTCTCACGGTCCGATCGCGACATCGCCGCCCAACGCCCGCCGACCCGGCGCGGGAAGATCGCCAGTCCCTTGTCGGTCGCGGCAGCACCGAGGAGCGGCCACATCCGGAACGTCACGAAATCGTAAGTCTCCAACGCCTGCTGGGAGACCTTCGACCCGTCCCAACCCGTGTAGGTCGCAAGGTACGAGAGCCGACCGTCGTCGTCGCAGAGCCTGACGAACCGGGCGTCCTCCATGCCCCGGCTCTCGCAGGGGGCGTGGGAGAGGAGCACACGAGCCGAGAGGGGGACGCTCGGCTCGAACGAGGCCGAGTAGCCCGCCGATGCGAACGACCGGACGACCGACAGGGAGTGCTCGACTCCCGTTCGCGTCGCCTTCTCCGACAGCAAGCCCTGGATGCCGACGGCGAGGTCGGCATCGTCGAACACCTCGCCCACGCGAGCGAGCACCGCCTCGATGTTGTCGGATCCTGCATCGTGCACGGCGGCGAACGCCCGAGCCGCCTCGCGATGGTGAGAGCCCGGTCCCGGACGGGCCCCCACCACCGGCGCAGCGGCAGGGTCGACACGCACGCCACCACGTGCGTCGACCGTGCCGGTCCGGAAGCCGATCGAGGACCGATGGCCCTCACCGATCCCCCGGACACTCATCACGAAGCGGACCGCACCCGGCTCATCCACATCGCACACCCCTTGGTCGCCCCCTTGGTCGGGGTGCAGAACCATCGAGGGGTTGCACAACGACACACCCTCGACGGCGAACTCGGTGGCGAAACAGGCGCCGAGGAGGAACCGGCGGCGCGGTGACAGGGACACCGCCGGATCAATGCGACCGAGCACCTGTGCGACGAAGGCCTCGATGGCCTCCACCGGCTCGCCGTGCCGGCGCCCCATCGCCGTCTCGACCTCGTCGGCCGCGAGATCGACCTCCGCGTCGGTGAGTGTGAGGAGTCGTTCGATGACACCTCCTGCCCGGGATTCACCGAGGAGCAGGTCGTCGCGGCCCGGCGTGAAGCGCCGCATGACGACCCGTGATGCATCCGGTTCGAGCAGGATCCCGGTGTCGATCACGACACTCACCGCTGGGCCGTGACACGGAGTTGCGCCGCGATCTGGTGTGTCGTCGCTAGGGCGAGGGTCGACTCTGCCCCCTCGTTGGCGTTGACACCATCGGCACGCAACCCGTCGAAGCAACCACCTGATCGTCGATCGATCATCACGTGGCCCGAGTCGTTCTCGCCGTCGAACCAGGCGATGGCAGCGGCGATCCCCGCACTCCACGAGGTGTCCCCCGTGACCCGCAGCGCCCGGGCGCACGCTTCGGCAATGGCGGACACCTCGATGGGCTGCTGGTCGAATCCGGGCATCGGGTCGTCAGGCCCGAGGCCGCCCACGGGGGCGACCGACAGGCGGCCCGATCGCGTCTCCCGCTCGAGGAGCCACGCCAGCATCCCGAGACCCCTGTCGAGGTCCTCGCGACTCCCAAGCGCATATCCGGCCGCGATGACCGCTTCCGCAAGGGTCGCGTTGGCGTACTGCAGCCGCGGTTCGGGCCAGAACCACTCGTCGGAGATCGTCGGCCCGATCCTGTCGAGGGTCCGCAGCAACTGCAGACGGGCGACGGTGCTCGGCCCGGGCAGGGCCATGACCTCTGCCGAACCCAGGGCGGCGAACGCCATCGACCGCGGCGACTCGGCGTGCCACAGCGCGGAACGGGCGAAGTGAGCCGCCGCCAGTTCCCGGACGGAGGGATCCGAGTGGTACCGAGCCGCCGTACCGAGGCCCCACATGGCCCTTCCCCAACAGTCCTCGGTGGAAGGTGAGTCGCTCCATCGCCCGTGCGGGTCGAGGCGGTTGTGGAACCGACCGTCGATGGTCTGGGCGGCAATGACGAAGTCGAGGGCATGCCGACCGAGACGATCACAGAGCTCGCTGCCCTCCTCCCGTGATGCCAGCACCAGCAACCGGGCGTTGTCGTCGGTGCAGTACCCGTGCTCCGGCCGTGGATGGGTGAACAGGGCGTGCTCGTACATCCCGTGCGGGCCCATCAGCGCCTCGACGTGTCGCGTGTCGAAGGTGGTCATGGCGTTCACCCCGCGACCAGGTCTCGGGCACCCACGATCTGGGCGATGCGATGGGCGTACTGCTGGGCGACCGCCGCCCAGTCGAGACGACGGGCGAGGCGACGGGCGACGGCTGCCATCTCCTCCACCCGGTCGCGATCGTCGGCGAGTTCGCGGATGACCCGGGCCATCCCGGCGACGTCCCCGTGCGGGACGATGATGCCTGCACCGTCGGAGAGCAACTCGACGGCGTGCGGGAACGGGGTGGCGATCACCGGACGGCCGGCAGCAAGGGCGTCGACGAGCACACCCGAGGTCACCTGGTCGGTCGACTCATAGGGCAGCACCACGACACCCGACGAGGCAACGAAGCGCGTCAGCGCGAGTACGTCGCGGTACGTCTCGTCGAACGACACCGACGTTCCGACACCGCGCTCGAACGCACGCTGCTTCAGACCGTCGCGGTACGACTCCCCGCTGTGCGCCAGCACCGCCGGATGCGTCACGCCCGCGACGGTGTAGTGCACGCGTTCACCACGGACCAGCGCCAACGCGTCGATGACCGTCTCGATCCCCTTCCCCGGACCGAGGAGGCCCCAGGTGAGCAACTCGAGAGGAGCGTCGGCAGCGGCGTCCAGTTCGTCGGCACCCGGCACCGCGACCGCTGTCCACGGCATCGCGCCGTGCGGGATCATGGCAACACGGTGGGGGTCGATGCCGTACAGGCGCGACGCGCGATCGGCGGCGGTCTGCGACATCACCACCACGCAGTCGGAACTCCCGGCCACTGCGCACAGCACCTCACGCTGTCCCGCGCTCGGCGCACTCGGAACGGTGTGCAGCACGGTGACCAAGGGTGCGGTCACCCCGGCGACGAGGTCGACGACCTCGTTCCCGTCGACGCCACCGAAGATGCCGAACTCGTGCTGGAGGATCACCGCCCCGGCATCGGAGAGCTCCTCGGCGCCCCGTCTGATCGAGTGGACATCGCCATTGACGATCTCGCCGGCGAGCGTCGGATCGAGGGTGACGCTGTCACGACCGTCACGGAGCCGATAGCGGTCGACCCGGTGCCCGAGTCGCTCGAGGGCGGAACTTAGGGCCTCCCCGAAGGTCGCCAAGCCGCACAGGCGAGGGGGAAAGGTCCCCACCATCGCCACGTGGCACGAGGGCGAGCCGAGTCCCGAGGGGTACATCTCGTGGGCCATGGTGACCTCCTTGGAAAGGAGGAGGCGTGCGGCCTGTACGGGGCGACGAGCGGGAAGCCGTCCTGCCCAAACGTGGCGTCTCCTGTTGTGAGATCACCCTATGTCGTGGATAGCGACTTCCACGAAATGGAAGGCGCCCAGTGGGGCGACACAGCGGCCCAGTCGCGCCGTCAACGGACAGCGAGACGACTGTCGCCGTTCACCGAATCGATCCGGTCGTACAAGGTGCTGCGCTGCTGGAGGCGACGCCCGAGCGGGGCCACGAGATCGGCGAAGCGGTCCTCCGTCATCCCCTGACCGTGTGCCGCTCCTGCCGCTCGCGAGATGTTCTCGTCCATCAGCGTCCCACCGAGGTCGTTGCACCCGGCCTGCAGCAACTGCACCGCACCGGCCTCGCCGATCTTCACCCAACTCAGCTGGATGTTGTCGATGAGCCCCGCATAGACGATGCGTGCCACGGCGTGGACGAGCAACGTCTCGCGGAACGTCGGCCCGCGACGTGATGCCTTCTGCAGATAGATCGGCGACGCCATGTGCACGAAGGGAAGTCCGACGAACTCCGTGAACCCGCCCGTCACCTTCTGGAGTTCACGGGTGCGCAGCATGTGTCGCGCCCATGACTCGGGATGCTCGACAGAACCGAACATCATCGTCACGTTCGAACGCAGCCCGACCTCGTGCGCGGCGGCGTGACAGTCGAGCCACTCCGCGGTCGTGACCTTGTCGGGGCACAGGATCGCCCGCACGGGATCGTCAAGGATCTCCGCCGCGGTACCCGGCAACGAGGCGAGGCCGGCGTCCTTGAGACGGCGGAGGTACGAGTGGAGATCCTCTCCGAGACGGCGCGCCCCCTCGGTGACCTCGAGGGCGGTGAAGCCGTGGACGTGCATCTCGGGGACGGCCTGCTTCACGGCGTGCGTGACGTCGATGTAGTAGTCGCCGTCGAAGTCGGGGTGGATGCCGCCCTGGAGAGTCACCTCGGTGGCGCCCATCTCCCACGCCTCGCGGGCGCGCTGGGCGATGTCGTCGAGGGTCAGCAGGTACGGGGTGCCACGCAGGTTCAGCGAGAGCTTGCCCTTCGAGAACCCACAGAACCGACACTTGAAGGTGCACACGTTGGTGTAGTTGATGTTGCGGTTGTGGACCCACGTGATCGCGTCGCCCACGGCGCGCTGACGCAACTCGTCGGCGACGGCGGCGACCTCGACCACCTCGGCGCCACGCGCCTCGAAGAGCGCCACGATCTGCTCGGCGCCCACCTCGTGCCCGGCCGCGACACCGTCGAGTACCTCACGGACCGCACCGCCGACCGCCGGACGGCGCGGTGACGGGAGAAGGGTCGGCGGTGCCGAGGTCGCACCGGAGTACCACTGGGTCGAGCGGTGCCCGACGAGCACCACCTCCGCGCCGTCGACGACCACGTCGGCCGCCGTGACCTTCTCCGGCCACACGGCACCGGGGTCGTCGCGCCCGAGTCCCTCGGCATCGCTGCGGTCCATCACCGGGAACCGGAGAGCGGGGTCGAGCCAACGCTCGGGAGCCGTCACGAACTCCGGGTAGATCGTCAGACGAGGGGCCAGCGCGAAACCACGCGCCTCGGTGACCTCGCGCAGCGCGTCGAGAGCGGGCCACGGCCGCTCGGGGTTGACGTGGTCGAGCGTGACGGGCGAGACACCGCCCCAGTCGTCGATACCGGCATCGAGCAGGACCCCGAAGTCGTCGCTGAGGTTCGGCGGTGCCTGGAGGTGGACGTCGGGCGGCAACAGGACTCGGGCCGCGGCAATCGACCAGAGGTACTCGTCGTGCGGGCACGGCGCAGCGGTGTGCATCGCCGTGCCGGGCTTGGGCAGGAAGTTCTGGACGATGACCTCCTGCACGTGACCGTGACGGAGGTGCGAGGCGGCGATCGCCTGCAGCGCCTCGATGCGGTCGGCGCGCGACTCGCCGATCCCGACGAGGATCCCGGTCGTGAACGGGATGCCGAGACGGCCAGCCGTCTCGAGGGTGTCGAGTCGACGCTGGGGCTCCTTGTCGGGGGCACCGCGGTGGCAGTCGAGGTCGTCGCGCAGCGACTCGAGCATCATCCCCTGCCCAGGAGCGACCTCGCGCAGCGACAACAGCTCGTCCTCGTACAGCGCCCCGGCATTGGCGTGCGGGAGCAGTCCGGTCTCGTCGAGTACCAGCCGGGCCATGTCGTGCAGGTAGTGGATCGTGGAGTCGTAGCCGTTCGAGCGGAGCCACTCGGCCGCGACCGGGTACCGGAGTTCGGGACGCTCGCCGAGGGTGAACAACGCCTCGTGACAACCCTTGCGGGCACCGTCGCGGGCGATGCGGAGGACCTGCTCGGGCGTCAGGTACGGCGACTCGAGTCGCGCCGGCGGCTGGGCGAAGGTGCAGTAACCGCACTTGTCGCGGCAGAGCATCGTGAGCGGAATGAAGACCTTCGGGGAGAAGGTCACCCGGCGACCGGTGGCTGCGTCGCGGATGCGACGCGCCGCGGCGAGGAGATCGTCGAGCGGGCCGTCGAGGAGCGGATCCATCGTCACACCATAACCGAGTGAGTACTGAAACAGAACTCACAGCCCGACGCTACGCTCCCACCGTGCCCACGACCCGTCCGCCCGAGCGTCCCCCCGCCGTGCCGGCCGCCGACGAACGCACCCCGCTCGAGCGGACCCTCGCCCTGGTGGGCGACAGGTGGAGCATCCTCATCGTGCGTGCCGCCCTCCGGGGGATCCGTCGCTTCGACGATTTCGCCGACGACCTCGGGATCGCCCGGCCGATCCTCACCAACCGCCTGCGCCGCCTCGTCGACGGCGGGGTCATGGCCAAGGAGCCCTACCAGGAACGACCGACCCGCTACGAGTACCGCCTCACCCCTGCAGGGGTCGCGTTGTCGCCCGCCCTCGTCGCGCTCGTGCGATGGGGCGAGACCCACCTGGCCGACGGTGAGCACGACACGGTGCTCGTCCACGCCCCATGCGGCACCGAGTTCGAGCAGGGGTTCTGGTGCCGCACCTGCGCCACCACCTTCGGTCCGTCGGCCATCCGTGGCGAGTCGGCCGGAGGCGAGCGCGCTAGAACGGAGCCATGAGCGTCTCGGCCATCATCCTCGCGGCGGGCGAGGGTTCACGGATGCGGTCGAACCGCCCCAAGCCCCTCCACCTCATCTGCGGCCGCCCGATGGTGATGCACGTCATCCACGCCCTCGAGAAGGTCGCTCCCGAGCGCACGGTCGTCGTGGTCGGCCACGGTGCCGATCGCGTCACCCGCAAGGTGCAGGACGAGTCGCCCGAGTGGGCGCGTGTGTCCTTCGTCGAGCAGGCCGTGCAACGCGGCACCGGCGACGCCGCTGCCATCGGCCTGTCGGCGTTCCCCGGCGACGACCTCGACGACACCTCCACCGTCATCGTCCTCCCCGGCGACACGCCGCTCCTCCAGGCCCACACGATCGAGGCGCTCGTCGACGCGCACGAGAGCAACGGATACGCCGCGACACTCATCACCTCCGTCCTCGACGATCCCACGGGGTACGGCCGGGTCGTGCGGGCACCGGCCGACCGCCGACAGGGCGAGGGGTCGGGGCGCGTCCTGCGGATCGTCGAGCAGCGCGATGCCTCGCCCGAGGAACTCGCCATCCGCGAGGTCAACACGAGCATGTACGCGTTCCGCCGCGACCTCCTCGGACCTGCCTTGCGCACGCTCAGTCCCGACAACTCCCAGGGCGAGTACTACCTCACCGACGTGATCGCCTCGCTCGCCGCCATGGGACATCGCATCGGCTGTGTCCAGGCGCCCGAGGCCGAGACGCAGGGAGTCAACGACAGGTGGCAGCTCGCCCTCGCCGAACGCGAGCTGCGCAGCCGCACCAACCGTCGCTGGCTGCTCAACGGGGTGACGATGCTCGACCCACGGCAGACCTTCGTCGACGTGACCGTCTCGCTCGGCCGCGACGTGACGCTCTACCCCGGCACGATCCTCCAGGGCGACACCCGGATCGGCGACGGCTGTGAGATCGGACCCGGGACGCGTCTCGTCGACACCACCGTGGGTGACGGCTGCACCGTCGAGCACACCGTCGCCCGCGAGGCGACCATCGGTGACGGCGCCCACGTCGGCCCGTACGCCCATCTCCCCGCCGGCAGCTCAGTGGCTTCCTCCGCGAGCACCGGCGCCTTCTACACTGCGCCTGCGGATCGGTAAGGAGAACCATGCAGAAGGTCACCACCAAGCAGATGGCGCTGTACTCGGGGAGCACCCACCCCGACCTGGCGCGTGAAGTCGCTGCCCATCTCGGCACCGAGCTCGGCAATCCGGG
>JBEBDM010000122.1:0-3919 GCA_041156905.1 Actinomycetota bacterium
CGACATCCGGATCGGCTGCGGTCGGGCGTCGGCCCTAAGGTCGGGTCGTGATCGCCCACGACAGCGGACTCCGAGCGTCGATCGCGGACGGACTTGCCCGACACACGCGTCGTCCCATCGAGCCCGGCGAGCTCCGGCGTGCGGCCGTGGCGATCGTGCTCGTCGACAGCGAGGCGGGAGTCGACGACCACGACCCGTTCTCCTTCACTCCCGAGGAGATGGCTGTGGCGCCCGGCGACACGGCGGGCCTCGACGGCTCGGTCACCGGCGTGGCCGGAGGGTCGGCGGTGTTGCTGTGCCGACGGGCCGCCCGCCTCAACCGGCACGGTGGCCAGTGGGCTCTTCCCGGTGGGCGCTGCGACGAGGGCGAATCAGCGATCGAGACGGCACTGCGCGAACTGCACGAGGAACTCGGGGTCGCTCCGGAGCAGTCCGAGGTGCTGGGAATCCTCGACGACTACGAGACCCGCTCGGGGTACGTGGTGACGCCCGTAGTGCTGTGGACAGACGGACACGTCGACCTGCAACCCGACCCGGGTGAGGTCGCCCACGTCTACCGCATCGGCCTTCCCGAACTCATGCGACCCGACTCACCGCGCTTCGTCACGATCCCCGAGAGTGATCGACCCGTGGTGCAGATGCCGATCGGGCGCGACCTGCTCCACGCCCCGACCGCGGCGATGCTCCTTCAGTTCCGCTACGTCTGCCTCGAGGCCACGCCCGACGCGCGGGTGCACGACCTCGAACAACCGGTGTTCGCCTGGCGCTGACGCTCAGGCCCGGCCGGAGTGACCGAAGCCGCCACCGCGGTCGTGGCCGTCGAGCGAGGCGACCTGTTCCCACACGACGTTCTCGACGCGCTGGATCACGAGCTGCGCGATGCGATCGCCGCGATGGACGTGGACGTCGTTGTTCGGATCGGTGTTGAGAAGGATCACCTTGATCTCGCCGCGGTACGCGGCGTCGATCAGACCCGGAGAGTTGGCCAGCGTGAGTCCGTGGTTGAGCGCGATCCCGCTCCGAGGCAGCACGAACCCGGCGTAACCGACGGGGATGGCGATGCTGATCGCCGTCGGCATGAGGAGTCGGCCTCCACCGGCAGCCACCACCCCGTCCTCACGTGCCCGGAGGTCGAGACCCGCGTCACCGTGATGGGCGTAGGCGGGCAGCGGGAGTTCGGGGTCGAGGGAGACGATCGGGATGGGCAGCATCTCTCCCGAGTGTACGAGAGGTCTGGGTACGCTCCCGAGGGTGAGCACCACCCCGCGGCCCCCGAGCGTCGACCGACTGGCGCGCTCGATGGCGGGGTCCGGGCTGCCGCACCCGCTCTGCGTCGAACTCGCCCGCGAGGCGATCGCCGCCGGCCCCGAGTCGTGGACGGAGGAGGCGGCCACCCAGCGCGCCATGGCGTTCGCACGCACGCTGCTCATGCCGGTCGTCAACGCCACCGGAGTTCTGCTGCACACCAACCTCGGCCGCGCCCCTCTCGCCCTCGCCCACCCGGCGCGAGCGATGAACATCGAGTTCGACCTCTCCACGGGTGAACGCGGTTCTCGCCAGCGCGCCGTCGGCGACGTGCTCGCCCGCCTCTGCGGCGCCGAGGCGGCGATGATCGTCAACAACAACGCCGCGGCCGTCATGCTCGTGCTGGCCGCTCTCGCTCGTGGTCGCTCCGTCGCGGTGAGCCGCGGAGAGAGCGTCGAGATCGGCGGCAGCTTCCGGGTCCCCGAGGTGATGGAGCAGTCGGGGGCGCATCTCGTCGACGTCGGCACCACCAACCGCACCCGCCTCGCCGACTACGAGTCGGCCGTGCACCGCCACGGTGACGACCTCGCCCTCCTCCTCAAGGTCCACCCGAGCAACTACCGCGTCGAGGGGTTCGTCGAGGAGACGTCGGTCGCCGAGATGGCGACCCTCGGCGTCCCGGTGGTGGCCGACATCGGGAGTGGCCTCATCGACGCCAACTGCCCGTGGTGGGAAGGTCCCCCGCCCGCGTGGCTCGGCACCGAGCCCGCCGCCCGACAGTCGCTCGCCGACGGCGCCGCGCTGGTGACCTTCAGCGGCGACAAGCTCCTCGGCGGACCACAGGCCGGCATCATCGCCGGTCGGGCCGACCTCGTGCGGGCCTGCGCATCCCATCCCCTCGCACGCGCCCTGCGTCCGGGCTCGCACGTCCTGCTCGCTCTGCAGGAAGCCGCACTCGCCTTCCTGCGCCGCACCGCGTGCGACGACATCCCCTTCTGGCGGATGGCGTCCACCCCCGTCACCGTTCTCGATCGCCGGGCCACCGCGATCGTCACGGCCGCCGGCATCGGTGAGATCGTCGCCAGCGCGGCCGTTCCCGGTGCGGGCAGTGCGCCCGGCACCACCATCGAGTCGCTGGCCATCCGCCTGGAGGGTGACCACCTCGCCTCGCTCCGCGCCGCCGACCCGCCTGTCATCGCCCGCACGCGCGATGGCGCGACCTTCCTCGACATGCGCACCATCGACGCCGTCGACGACGACCACGTGGCTGCCGCCCTGCGAGCATGCGCGTCGTAGCCACCGCCGGGCACGTCGACCACGGCAAGTCGGCGCTCGTCCAGGCCCTCACCGGCGTCCACCCCGACCGGTGGGAGGAGGAGAAGCGGCGAGGCCTGACCATCGACCTCGGCTTCGCGCACACGACCCTCCCCAGCGGCGAGGAGCTGAGCATCGTCGACGTTCCGGGCCACGTGCGTTTCCTGCGCAACATGCTCGCCGGCGTCGGCGGTGTCGACGCCTGCATCTTCGTCGTGGCCGCGACCGAGGGGTGGAAGCCGCAGAGCGAGGAACACCTGCGGATCCTCGAGATGGTCGGCGTCACCCATGGCGTGATCGCGATGACCAAGTCCGACCTCGTCGACGATGACTGGCGGAGCCTGCAGGAGATGGACATCCGCGATCGCGTCGCCGGAACGTTCCTCGAGGACGAGCCGATCGTCGCCGTCAGCAGCACCAGCGGCGAGGGCCTCGAGGCGCTGCGGTCCGAGCTCGAAGCGCTCGTGCACCGCTCGCCGTCAGCGGCCGACCGCGGGCGGCCGCGACTCTGGATCGACCGTGTCTTCGCCGCCAAGGGGAGCGGCACGGTGGTCACCGGCACGCTCACGGGTGGAGTCCTGCGTTCCGACCAAGTCGTGACGGTGCTCGGCGAGCGCCCTCACGAGGCGAGGGTGCGTGGCATCCAGGTCCACGGCGCGAAGGTCGATTCCGTCGGGCCCGGCCATCGTGTGGCGCTCAACCTGGCTGGCGTCGAGCACCAGCAACTCCGGCGCGGTGACGCCGTCGTCGACCCCGCCCAATGGCGTGCGACGACACGCCTCGACGCGTCCCTCACGGTGCTCGCGGCGCTCGATCACCGCGTCTCGCGACGCGGGGCCTACACGCTCCACGCCGGATCGGGCGAGCACCCGGCCCGGCTGCGCGTACTCGGTCCGGAGAGCATCGCCCCCGGTGAGACCGGCCATGTCCGACTCCACGTGACGACGCCGCTCCCGCTGGTGCGCGGCGACCGGTTCGTGCTGCGCGAGTCGGGACGCGACGAGACGGTCGGCGGTGGAGTCGTGCTCGACGTGGCACCGGTGAGGCCGGCCTCCAAGGCCACGCCCGACATGTCGGTCGACAGGGTCGTGGCCGAACACGGATGGCTCACTGCCGACGACCTGTGGGCCCTCACCGACGAGCGCCGCGCGCCGAGCATCGGCCCGTGGGTCGTCGACCCGGCGGCTCGCACCGTCGTCGAGGAACGACTGCGCGCCCTGGTGACCGGAGCCGATCCGGCGCTCGGACTCGACGTCGCCGCGCTCGACGAGCGCCAGCGCGCCCTGCTCCCTCTCCTCGAAGGAGTCAGCGTCGTCGACGGACGCGCCCGACCAGCGGAAGTCCGCGATCCGCTGGCCGA
>JBEBDM010000123.1:0-5170 GCA_041156905.1 Actinomycetota bacterium
GCTGCGCCCTTGCCCATGTTGTGCGGCTGGAGATGGACACGGACCCGCGGGTCGGTGACCGTGGAGAGCAGTTCGCGCGACCGGTCGGTGCTGCCGTCGTCGACCACGACGACCTCGGCGACCCACGGCGATGCAAGGACGCTGGCGAGCAGGTCGAGGACCGTGGCCTCCTCGTTGTAGCAGGGCACCACGACGGACAGGCACGGGCGGGCAGTGGTCGTCACATGAGGGATGTTAGTGCCAGTACGGTGGCGGACGTGTGGGTGGTGATGCTGGTCGCGGTGCTCGTGCGCGTCGCGTACTGGACCTCGAAGTGGGACGCCGCGCTGTTGTTCAACGACAGCGTGTACTACAGCGGTCAGGCGGTGAAGCTGTTCCACGGCGAGTGGTTCCGTGACCCGTTCTTCGACATGCCGGGGGCGGAGCACGGGCCCCTCACGTCACTGTTGATGGCGCCGCTGAGCGGAGGTTCCGACCCGCACAGATGGCAGCGTCTGGTCACCGTGGTCTGCGGGATCGTGCTCGTCTGGTTGGTCATGAAGTGGGTCAGCGAGATGACGTCGACCCGCGCCGGTCTCATCGCCGGTGGTCTCGCGGCCGTGCACCCGAACCTCTGGATGAACGACGGTCTCGTGATGGCCGAGAGCGTGGCCCTGGTGCTGATGGTTGCTGGCCTCTGGACGGCATGGCGGCGATCACGGGGTGTCGGTCGCCTCGGATGGTGGGCGCCCGGCGTCCTGCTCGGACTCGCGTCGCTCGCTCGGAGCGAGATGCTGCTGGTGGCCGTGATCGTGGCGGGCTGGTGGCTGTGGCGTGAGCGCGGGTCGGGCTGCTGGCGGCTGCTCGTCGCCGCAGTGGTGGTGGTGACCCCGTGGACTGCGTGGAACGCGACACGGTTCGACGCCCCCGTGTTGCTGACCACCAACGAGGGTGGAGTGATGCTCGGTGCGAACTGTGACGCCACCTACTCCGGACGCGACATCGGTGGATGGTCGATCCTGTGCCTCGGCGCCGATCCGGAGTACCGCCCGGACGAGGACGCAGCGGTGCGGTCCTCCCGCCAGCGATCGATCGCGGCTTCCTACGTGCGATCCCACCTGTCCTCTGTCCCTGAGGTGATGGCGGCCCGTGTTCTGCGCACCTTCGACCTCTACGGATTCGAGTCGCAGATGCACCAGGACGTGGGCGAGGAACGGCCCCGCTGGGCGGTGTGGGCCGGAATCGTCGTGTTCTGGGTGCTGGTGCCCCTCTCGGTGCTCGGATGGCGCAAGCTCGGACGCGACGCCCGTCCGTTCGTGCTCGCACCTGTCGTGGTGAGCGTCGTGACAGCACTCGTCTTCTACGCCGGTCACCGCCTTCGTGTCACCGGTGAGCCGTCGATGACAGTGCTGTCGGCGGTGGGCGTCGCACACGTTCTCGCGTCGCGCGTCGCTCGGCGCGGTGCCGACACGTGAAGCGCCGCTACCAGCCCGAACTCGACGGACTGCGCGGCCTCGCCGTCGCGCTCGTGGTGCTGTTCCACCTCGGCTTCTCGTGGATGCCGGGTGGCTACGTCGGTGTGTCGCTGTTCTTCACGCTCTCTGGGTACCTGATCTCGCGCCTGCTCCTCGACGAGTTCGATGCGGAGGGCAGCGTCGGGTTCGGTCGCTTCTACGCGCGGCGGGCACGGCGACTCCTCCCGGCTGCGCAGGTGCTCCTGATCCTCGTCGTGGTGGCGCGCGTCGCCGGGGAGTTCGAGTACGTCGAGGGACTGTCGGCCGAACTCTGGGGTGCTCTCGCCCAGGTGGCGAACTGGGTGCACCTCGCCGGGGCATCGAGCTACGCGGCTCTCTTCGAGGGCTCCGTGGTCAGCGTGTCGCCAGTGGCGCACTTCTGGTCGCTGGCGATCGAGGAGCAGTTCTACCTCGTGTGGCCGGTGAGCCTCGTGGCGTTGGCGCGGACCGCCACGCGACGCGGCGTGGCGTTGTGGCGCATCGTCCTGGTCGCGTTCGTCGTCAGCGCTGTCATCACCCCACTGATCGGAGTCTGGTGGGGACGTGACGCCGTGTACTGGGCCACTCCCGCCCGCCTGGGTGAGCTGCTGGCTGGCGCCGTGCTCGCGACCTGGCAGCGCGATCGCGTGCGGGCCGGCCGCGGTCTGCCGCTCGACATGACGACGTGGGGCTGGCCGGCGCTGGCCGCCGTGCTCGCCGCCGCGGTGACGTGGCCTTCGGGCAGCGGACCGGGGTTCGCCGGATGGTTCCCGGTGTTCGCCGTGGCCTCGACCGTTCTCGTCGCGTCGTTGCTAGTGCCCGGTGTACTGGCGCGTGCGTTCGCGGCCCGTCCGCTGGCGTGGCTCGGCAGGATCAGCTACGGGCTGTACCTCGTGCACTGGCCGGTGTTCCTCGTCCTCCGGCGACACGGCTGGGAACTCGACCAGCCCGTCGGTGCCCTCGTCGCCGTCGCGCTTGCAGTGCTGCTCGCCCAGGCGTCGTTCGTCGTGCTGGAGCGTCCCGTTCGCGAGGCCCGCTGGGACGGTCGCCGGACGGGTGTGCTCGCGGTGACCGCGCTCGCGGTCACCGCCGTGGCGATCTCCCTCATGCCGCCGACGAGGAGCCTCCTCGGTGGGAAGACCGCTGCGATGGAGGCGGCGTCGATCCGCACGGTGGAGGAGGGGAGCCTCGTCCCACTCGTGACGACCGCGTCATCGTCAGTGAGCACCTCGTCGGGTGCTCCTTCCGTCCTCCCGACGAGCACCGATCCTTCGTCGGTCGCGGGAGTGACCCTCGCGTTGCCGGACGCTCCGCCTCGTGCGGTGCGCATCCTCGTCGTCGGCGACTCCACGGCGTTCGCCATGGGTCGTGGACTGGCGACATGGGCCGTCGCCCATCCGGATCACGCGGCGGTCGACGTCCTGTGGGCCCAGGGCCTCGGGTTCGTCCTCGACGGCCGCATCACGACGTTCGACGGAGCGTCGTTCGTCGCCCGTTCGGCCGAGGTGGTGCGTACCGAGATGCCAGCACTCATCGAGCGGTTGCAGCCCGACGTGGTCGTGATGATGTCGACGGTCGACGACGTCGCCGACCGCGAGTGGACGCCCGCCGAGGGCCCGCTCGCCCCGACCGACCCACGCTTCGGAGCGAGGCTGCGGAGCCAGTACCGGGCAGCCACACGGATCGCTCTCGACGCCGGGGCTCCACGGGTGGTGTGGGTCGTCGCTCCCGTCCCCGCGAACGACTTCTCGACCGCCGACCTGAACGTGCGGGAGAGCCACCTCGCCGTCCATGCGGCGATTCGCGAGGTGGCGGCGTCGGTGCCGGGTGTGAGTGTGGCGGAGATGGACGAGTGGCTCACGGCCGCCGGGCACGCAACCAACGACGAGTGGCGTCCCGACGGCACACACCTGAGCGAGCAGGCTGCCGTGTGGTTGGCCGAGGACTGGTTCGGTCCGTGGCTCGTGAGGGAGTCACTCCGTCCTCTGCCGTGACGGCAAGGTCACCGTCGGCGGGGGTCAGTGCTCCGACGTCGCGTCGTCGGCCCACGCCATTGCGGCCACGACGATGACAGCCATCAGCACCGGACGGTGCAGGCGCTCGGCGGCGAGTGGCCAGAGGGGAGAGGCGGCCGGCGCCCTCACGACCTGACGTGCGACGACAGCGGCCGCGGCGGCGCTCACTCCTGCCCATGCGAGGAGCGATGCGATCCGCGGTCGGGCGAACACCACGGCGGGAACGAGGGCGACGAGGGCGAGCGCTGCGACGGGGAGCGAGGTCGCGGCTGCCGTGGCGACGACAGCCGCGCCTGCGGCGATGCCGGCCCGCCGGCGATCGGCTCGTGGTGCTGTACCGACCCCAGGCGCTGGATCCGGGGTCGTCGGACGTCGGGTCCGCACGAGCACGACGAGACACAGGACGACGGCGATCGCCGACACCAGCAGGCCGAGGTCGACCCCGCCCTGAGCGGTCCAGTCGAGGTGCACGGTCCTCGTGTCCGAGCCGCTCGGGAGCCACCAGCCGTTCCCGCCGGAGAGGGGGAGTGGTACGCCGAGATCGGAGCCGTCGACGGACGCGCTCCATGCCGTGTTCCACCCCTCGCCGAGCACGAGCCAACATCCCGAGGAGCATCCGGTGACGGAGACCTCCCTGCTCGTGCGGTCGGTGTCGACGGTCGTCACCCGCGCCTCTGGCGCAGTGGTCGAGGTCGTGTCGTCGATCACGACCCGTTCGACAGCAGGTCCGGTGGCGTCGATGCGGTGCACCCCTGTCGACAGGGAGAGCGCGCCTCCGTCGCACGCCGTCGCCGTCGTTCCGTCGACGAGGAGGGGCACAGGAGCGCCGTCGACCACGAGGAGGTCGTCGCGGCACCCAGGAGTCGTGTCGGGGGAGACCGTGACCGCGAGCGAACCGAGCATGGTGTCGGGGAGGGAGAACTCCCGCCGGAGCACGGGCTCGGGATCCGTACGACCCTGCTGGGAAGGGCCGACGCGCAGCCGGGTCATCACGACGGCGTCGACACGTGAGACACCTGCGGGCACCTCGGGCAGGCGGACGACCTCGGAGAGGACCCCGACCCCGAGTCCGAGTTCGGCGAACCCGACACCGGACGGCACGGTGCCGCCCTCGGTGGCGCTGACGGAGGAGATCCGGATGGTGACGCGAGCGGTCCCGGGCGGAAGTTCGATCGGCTGGCCGTCGCCGCTGAGCGAGCGCTCGTCGAGGCCCACCGTGAACGTCGACGAGTCGGTCTCGACCTCGACCGAGGTGATGCGGCGGTTGACCGGTGCCCCGGCGATGGACGTCGGTTGGAGGAGGCGGAGCGCACCGCCGGTGTCGGAGACCACGAGGGCCTCACCGACGGGATCGGTTCCTTCGGCCGTCGTCCACGCCGTGTCGGGGTCGCCGTCGACGGCCATCGCCGCCCGTCGCTCGGGGAGGTGCACGAAGGGGCGTCCGTAGGTCGTGGCGAGCACGCTCACGACGGTGCCATCGGCGTCGAGGAGTCGGGAGACGGTCTGTGCGTCGGCCTGCTGGGGCAGCCCGGTGCCGTCGAGGTCGAAACGGGCGTCGCCCTCGTCGGGTCGGAGCACCTCGGGGTCGGGGCCGCCGGTGCCGGTCATCCCGCTGACGTCCTGCGAGCTGCGCCAATGGTGTGCCCGATCGCGGTTCGAGTCGGTCAGGACCACGGCGTCCCA
>JBEBDM010000124.1:0-2543 GCA_041156905.1 Actinomycetota bacterium
GATCGCCGCCGTCAGCGGCTACGCACTGGGTGGCGGGTGCGAGCTGGCGCTGGCGTGCGACTACCGGATCGTCGGTGAGCGCGCCGTGTTCGGCCAGCCCGAGATCCTCCTCGGGATCATCCCGGGGGGTGGTGGGACCCAGCGCCTCGCCCGCGCCGTCGGGGCCAGCAGGGCCAAGGAGCTGATGACCACCGGCCGGCAGGTGAAGTCCGAGGAGGCGCTGCGGATCGGCCTCGCCGACGAGGTCGTCCCGAACGACCAGTTGCACGCCCGTGCCCTCGAGTTCGCCGCCTCGCTGGCGTCGGGAGCCGTCCTCGCCCAGGCGATGGTCAAGCAGGCCGTCGACTCCGGCCTCGAGACCGACCTCGCCGCCGGCCTGCTGATCGAGAAGCACCTGTTCGAGCAGGTCTTCCACACCCACGACAGCCAGGTCGGCGTGCGCAGCTTCCTCGAGAACGGCCCGGGCAAGGCCGAGTTCACGCAGTCGTAGGCCGGGGTGGGTGAGAGACTGGTCGCCATGCGCAGGATGCTGGTGACGGGTGGGAGCAAGGGGATCGGTGCGGCGGTGGCCCGGCTCGCGGCCCGTGACGGCTGGGACGTCGCGATCGCGTGGTCGTCCGACGAGGACGCCGCTGCCTCGACCGTGGCCGCTGTCGAGGCCGTCGGTCGTCGTGCTCTGTCCGTCCGCTGCGACGTCTCCTCGGAGGAGGCGGTCCTCGCGATGTTCGCGACCCTCGACTCCGAGTGGGGCGGTGTCGACTCACTGATCAACAACGCGGGGATCGCTCCCGGGTACGGACGCTTCACCGATCTCTCCGTGGCCGACATGGAACGGACGTGGGCCGTCAACCTCACCGGCGCGTTGGTGTGTGCCCGGGAGGCGGTACGTCGGATGTCGACGTCGTCGGGTGGCACCGGTGGCACCATCGTCAACATCGGCTCGCGCGCCGCATCGCTGGGTGGACCGAACGAGTGGATCCACTACGCGGCATCGAAGGCCGGCATCGAGGCCCTCACGGTGGGTCTCGCGAAGGAGTTCGCCCTCGAGGGCGTCCGCGTCAACACCGTCAGGCCGGGGTTGATCGACGGAGGCTTCGGACCATGGGCGCCGGAGGACCGCACCGAGCGGCTGCTCGGGGCCATCCCGATCGGTCGTCCCGCGTCGTACGAGGAGATCGCCGAGGCTGTCGTGTGGTTGGCCTCTGACGCCGCGTCGTACGTCACCGGCGCCACTCTCGACGTGTCGGGCGGGCGATGACCGACGAGGTCGCGCCGCTCGGACGCGTGCCGTCGCTCGACGGCATCCGTGCCGTCGCCGTCATCCTCGTGCTGTTGTTCCACGCCCGGGTGTCGTGGATGCCGGGTGGCTACGTCGGCGTCTCGGTCTTCTTCACGCTCTCGGGTTTCCTGATCACGTCGCTGTTGCTCGCCGAGCGGTGGTCGACCGGCCGTGTCGACATCCCGCGGTTCTACGCGCGTCGAGCACGACGTCTCCTGCCGGCGAGCATCGCGTGTCTCGCGGCGACAGCCCTCCTCGATTCGGCGGGGTGGCTCGGCGTCACGAGCGCCGTGAAGCGCGACGTGATCGCCGCTGTCCTCCAGGTGGCGAACTGGAACTTCCTCGCCGGCGACACGTCGTACGCGGCGATGGTGGCCAGGGCCGTCGGCCGGACGGGCGCCGTCGACCACTTCTGGTCATTGGCGATCGAGGAGCAGTTCTACTGGGCGTGGCCGGTGGTGGCGTGGCTCGTCCTGCGTCGTCGGTTCGACCTCCGGCGATGGACGTTCGTGGTGGGTGTGCTGACGGCTGCCGCCATCACATCGGCCTTCGTCATCGGAGCCGTGTGGGGCGCCGAGGCGGCGTACTGGGCGACACCCGCTCGTGCGGCGGAGATCCTCACGGGAGCGCTGGCCGCGTCGGCGGTCGCTCGCCCCGACCTGCGCGAGCGCGTGATCGGATCGCGGTCGGTCGCCCTGCTCGGTCTCGTCGGCCTCGCGGTGGTCGTTGCCGTCGCGGTCACGTGGCCGGCATCGGGCTCGCCGGCCGATCACGGATGGCTGTCGGTGGTCTCGTTCGCCTCGGTGGCCCTGGTGCTCGGGGCGATGGCTCCGGGCCCTCTCGGCCGCATCCTCGGTCTCGCTCCGTTCTGCTGGCTCGGGCGGGTCAGCTATGGCGTGTACCTCTACCACTGGCCGGTGTTCGCGGTGCTCGACGCCGACCGTGTCGGAGCCGATGGCGTCACCCTGCTCGCTGTCCGCCTCGCCGTGACCCTGCTCGTCGCTGCCGCCTCCTACCGCTGGCTGGAGGAGCCGATCCGCCACGGCGTGCGGGCCTCGTCGTGGGCCCCACGTGCCGTGGCCGTGCGCGGAGTTGCCGGGCTCGCGGCCCTCGTCGTCCTCGCGGTGGCGGTGGTCCCGGCGGACGAGTCGGTCGACGCGTCGGACCGCGTGCCGAGTGCCTTCGCGCCCGTCGAGTCGGGCCCCGTCGAGCCAGGGCCCGTCGAGCCGGCGCCGGACGACACAGGGCCGGTCGAGCCAGGAGG
>JBEBDM010000125.1:0-20504 GCA_041156905.1 Actinomycetota bacterium
GTCGTGGCGGGGGTCGCGCACCTTCATCGAGATGGCGAAGTAGAGACCAGCAGGACCTCCCCCGAGGCACAGCACCTTCATCGCAGTCGACCCCCTGGCTGTTGCGTGACGCCAGTGTCGCGCCATCCGGGAGATGTTTCAAGGTTGAAATGTCTGTGTCGGGCGACGGTGCAACGGCCGTCCGGTTGTGATCGGCCTCCCCGCTCGGTACTGTCATCTCCGGCGACGCGGGGTGGAGCAGTTCGGTAGCTCGTCGGGCTCATAACCCGAAGGTCGCAGGTTCAAATCCTGTCCCCGCCACTAGGAACGAAGGCCACCCGAAAGGGTGGCCTTCGTCGTTCTCCGGCGTCGGCACCCGCTCCGAGAACGGGCGTGTGAGTACCCTCGGGGCGTGCTCGCCTGCCCGAACTGTTCGTCGGCACTCGACGTCGGCGAGTCGGGCGCGACGTGTCCGAACGGCCATTCGTTCGATCGTGGTCGCGGTGGCTACCTGAACCTCCTCATCGGCGGCCGTCTCGCATCCGACGCTGTCCCCGGCGACACGGGCGAGTCGCTCGCGGCACGTCGACGCTTCCTCATGGCAGGGAACTACCGCCCGATCGCCGACGCCCTTGCGGCGGCGACGGCTGGTGCCCCCGGACCTGTCCTCGACGTCGGATGTGGGGAGGGTTGGTACCTCGCGCAGTTGGAGGGCGAGCGCTACGGGCTCGACGTGTCGAAGACGGCCGTGCAGATGGCCGCCAAGGCACATCGCGACGCGATGTTCGTGGTCGGCAGTGCCTATCGGCTTCCAGTCCTCGACGGTTCGGTCGGTGTGGCGATCTCGGTGTTCGCCCCGCACCCCTTCGACGAGTTCACCCGTGTGCTGAAGCCCGACGGTTGGTGGGTCACCGCGACTCCGGGCCCGCTTCACCTGCAGGAGATGAAACCCGACCTCACCGATCGTGAGCGGGTGAACGAACGGATGCAGCGGCGCTCCGAGCCGCCGCGCGAGGCACTGTCGTCGACACGGGTCCAGTACGCGCTGCAGCTCACCGAGCAATCCGCTGCCGACCTGTACGCGATGACCCCGCTGCGCTTCCAGAAGGGCGCCGGACCCCACGGACTCGCCGAGGTCACGGTCGATGTCTGGGTGTCGTCGTCACGCGTGTGACATGCGGACCGCGAACGGCGCCGCCCCGCCCTCGCATCGTCTCCGGGTGAAGGGTCGACGCCTCACCCTCCGCTCGGCTTGTGCTGAGAACCGCTACTGCAGCGGGATGCCGCTGGTGTCGCCCTCGGCGCGGGGTCCGAAGATGCGTCGCTCGGAGGCGTCGATGCGGAGGTCGTTGATGCTGGCCTCGCGGCGACGCATGTAGCCCTTGTCGTCGAACTCCCAGTTCTCGTTCCCGTACGAGCGGAACCAGTGGCCGGAGGCGTCGTGCCACTCGTACTGGAACCGCACGGCGATGCGATTGCCCTGGTAGGCCCAGAGGTCCTTGCGCAGGACGTAGTCCTGCTCACGTTCCCACTTGCGGGTCAGGAAGGCGACGATCTCGTCACGACCGACGATGAACTCGTCGCGGTTCCTCCAAACCGAGTCGACGGTGTAGGCGCCGGCGACCCGCAGTGGATCACGACTGTTCCAGGCGGCCTCGGCAGCGAGGACCTTCTGACGCGCTGTCGCCTCGTCGAAGGGCGGCACGGGAGCGCGGACGGGTTCGTCGGCGGGGTCGGCAGCGGTGCTCACGAGCCGATGGTACGTGACCAAGCCGTCCTGCGCCGACCGCTCGGGCACCCAGCTCGAACCATCAGTGGCGTGTTTCATGGAAGGGAGGTCCGTCGATCGGCTGCGTGAGGGATGAAGTGCTGGTCCCGACCGTCACTGCGAGGTGTACGACGCTACGAGTGGAGACTCGGAATGGCCGGAACGTAAGGTCCGCCTCAGCGTCCGAGGGGGCGCGAACGGGGGTTCATTCGATGGTTCTCGACGTCCGTGGTACTCCGGAGACGATCGACGGTCCGTGGCTGACGGCCGCGCTCGAGCAGGCGGGTGTCGCTCGAGGTGCCACGGTCACCGGTGTCGACTTCCGTGGCTTCATCGGCACGGGACAGACCGGCCGCAACGCTCGTTTCAGCCTCACCTGGGATGACTCAACAGGACGACCTGCTTCGGTGGTGGCCAAGTTCCCGTCAGACGACCCGAATGCGCGCAACTCGGCGTTTACCAACGGCAACTACCTGCGCGAGCACGTCTTCTACAACGACGTCGCCCACACCGTGCGCGTGCGCACCCCGCAGGTGTACGCGGCCCTGTACGACGCCACTACTCCCGACTTCGTGCTGCTGATGGAGGACGTGTCCGGGGCGGTCCAGGGCGACCAGCTCGCCGGGCTGACGGTCGATCAGGCAGTACTTGCGTGCGAACAGGCTGTACTCCTCCATGCGCCTCGGTGGGGCGACGACTCGATCGACGTGCATCTCGGCGACGGCCTGTCGCCCGAGGAGCGCATGGCTCGCATGAGCATGTTCTACGGGTTCACCAAGGATCCCTTCCTCGCACGGCTCGGTCACCGTCTCGACGACGAGGTCATCGACCTCGTCCAGAAGTTCGCCGACTCGGTGGGTCGCTGGGTACTCGGCACCGAGACGCCGCGCACCGTCGTTCACATGGACTACCGCCCCGACAACTTCCTGTTCGGGACGCAGGAGGGAGCACCGCCGATCGTGGTGGTCGACTGGCAGACAGCGACCGCGGGGCTCGGGATGTGTGACCTCGCCTACATGATCGGTGGCGGCTTCCTGCCTGAGCAACGTGCAGCAGTAGAGCGCGACCTGTTGGAGGGCTATCGCCAGAAACTGGTCGCCGAGGGAGTGCAGTACGACGCCGACACGTGCTGGCACGACTATCGCTTTGCCAGCCTCTGGGGTGTCGCGATGACGGTGATCGCCACGGTGATGGCCGAGGAGACCGAGCGCGGCAACGACATGCTCACGGCCATGGCGCAACGGCACGGTCGCCACGCCCTCGACATGGATGCACTGTCGCTCCTGACATGAGTGGTCCAGCCGTCGGGCTCGCGATCCTGCGCCGTCGACGACGGTCAGTCGCGCTCGCCGGCGTGGTGATGATCGTCGTGTTCGGGACGATGCTCGGCCATGTTGGCCAGCACATGCTCCGCAGCATGTTGGTCCCCGGGTCAGGCCTCTACGACCAGCACCTGTTGCTCGGTGTGGGTGTCACGGTCGCCGCTGTCATGGCCACGGTGGCCTGGGTGCGCTGGGGTGCCGACTGGGCCGTCGTCGTCGTGTTGGCCACGTCGGTGGTGCTGTCGGGCCTGTTGGCCAACTCTCACCATGAGGGTGGTGTGGCGACTGCACTCACTCCGAGCGCTGCGGCGCACGAGTTCCCGCTCGTGATCATCGTGGTCGGAGCGCTCGGCTGGGTGCGGAGCGTGATGCGCCAGGTGCCTGTCGTCCGACACCTTCATCGCCGCTCGGTTCGTGAGCGACAGGGAATCGACGACATCGGCACGCTTCCTCCGGTCGACCGCTGTCGGACCGCTGTCGTCGCTGCGCTCGCCGGCGGGTGGAGTACGGAGACGGAGCGCGCCATCGTCGCCGCGATCGAGGCGCCCGACGTCGCCCGTCGGGCCCGGCGGATCAACGCCATCTCACGCGGTCGCTTGGGTGGCGACCCGTTCCGACGTGATCACGCAGTGGTGCGTGCGGCACTCACCCTCTGGGGGTGTCGCGACGAGTCAGGCGCGGACGACCTTCATGGCGAGGCAGGTCGCTCGTGGACAGGAGTGCCGTCGAGCGAACCCGGTTGGGTACGGCTGGTCGACGGGACGATGACAGTGGCGGCGCTGGCGAGCAGCGATCCGGTTGCGGCCGAACGCTGGGCCTCGACGTTGACCACCTCGATGACGCTGCACCGCGGCCACCGCCCGGCCAGCGTGTGGACTCCGCTCGGCTTCCGTCTCGGCCGAGCCGATGAGTGGGAGCACGTTGCTGCCACGGCGCTGGCGCGGGCGAACGGATGGATCCGCGACGATGACTGGGCCGTGCTGCGGCAGAGGGCGCTCGGTGCCGCAGCACGCGGCGCTGGACATCCTGCCGACGAGCGAACGATCGCGGCCGCACGGATCTGGGTGGCTCTGGTGGGCGACACCGATGCCGACCGCGTCCTGTCGCGCCCCACCGTTCGTCGCGATCCCCTGGCGGTGGCGCTCGACGCCTACGCGACCCGAGTGCGTGATGACGCGCACCGGCCGATGCAAGGAGCAGGAGCATGACCGACGTCGTCGACCGGCAGGATCAGGGTGCGGAGCAACCGATCCCGTTGCTCAGCGAACAGCCACGCCGGATGGGCCCTGTGACGAGGCGCCTCGTCCTGCGTACAGTCGGCATCGTGGCGGCCGCGCAGATCGTCGGCCTCGTCCTGGTGTTCGGTGTGGGTGGCGAGCGTGCTACCGCAGCCGGCCTGTCACTCGCGTTCCCCGGTGGTGGCCTGCTGTACGACGCGTCGCCGATCCTGTTCGCGGTCACGGCGGGTCTCGTGTGTTTGGCGTTCGTGCTGTGGTGGGGCATCAGCGCCGTGTGGGCTCTTCCTGTCGTGTGGGTGGGCAGTGGGGTGCTCGCTGTCGTGCTGGCCGATGGCTCGCGCCTGTGGGTGGCCGACGGGACGTCGTGGGGCTTTGCAGTACCCGTGGTGTACGCCGTCGCCGTTGCGTCGCTCGGGGCGCTCGTGTGGTCGTTCGAGCACCGTTATCGCAGCAAGTTGGCCCGCGTGCCCGAACTGAACGAGCACCTTCGGAACGGCGCGGTTCCCGAACCTGACCGCACGTGGATCGACCCTGACGACATGGACGCCGAGTTGCTGCGCTGGTGCTACTCGCTGGCCCTGCAACCGCTCGACGAGTTCGAGGGCTTCGAGTGGGGCGACCAGTTCCACGGCGGTACGTGCGTGCGCTACCAGTTGAACTACCTCGGGTGGGCGCTGGCGGAGTACGCCGTGAACCACATCCCCAACGCGCCGACCGAGATCGAACTCGTGCTGCGCAACATGATGCTGAAGCAGACCGACCTGCGTGTGTGGAGCTACTGGCGGACCCTGAACCTGATCGGCAACTTCGACGGAAACCCCGATCCGCTGGTGCGTGACAACATCATGTTCTCGGGCTTCACGGGCGACCAGCTCAACATGTACGAGGCAGCCACCGGGTCGGGATACTTCGATCAGCCCGGCTCACTCACGTTCGTCTGGAAGGACGGCCGCACGTTCTCCTACGACCACCACACCTGGATGGACGAGGTGCGCAAGAACTTCGACGCCAGCGAGCTGGGGTTCTTCCCCTGCGAACCCGGCTGGGCGTTCGCTGCCTGCAACACGATCGGTGCCCAGGCCCTCCTCGGATACGAGGTGCTGCACGGTCGGGGACTGTGGAGCGAACTCGAGCCGCGCTGGCGGGCGACCCTCGAGCACGAGTACCTGATGCCCGACGGCAACTATGCCAACATCCGCTGTACCCGCACCGGGTTGTCGTGGGACACCGGCGAGACGCCGGGCGGCGAGTACCTCGTCACCGGCTCGAACGGATTCGTCGACGTGGCTCCCGACCTGGCTCGTCGGGGTCGGGCGATCGCCACCCGCGGACTTCCCAAGAAGATGGCGGGTCTGCGGATGATGCTGCAGGACGGCGAGTTGTCGATGGAACTGCCGGAGGAGTGGGAGCGCAACCGCGCCCGGAAGACCGCGCTCAACGGGTGGACGAAGTTGATCGGTGGTGCACGTCTGTGCGGTGAGGGCGCCGTGGCCTCGGCCGCCCACCGTGCGGCTGCGCGTCAGTGCGCGACCGGCGACCGTTGGCCTGAGCGTCCGATGGCTGCTGGCGTGCAGAACATGGCCACGCACATGATGGTGCGGTGGGGAGCACCGATGAGCACGGGGATGTTGAACCTCCGTGGCTACGTGCCACCGGTCGGTCCGGTCGTGGGTCCGGTGCCGTGGCCGCAGGCGATGGTGACCGTCGCCCGATCGGTCGACGGCGTGACGCTCGACCTGTCTGTCCGCCCGGTGGAGGGCGCTCTCGACGACTCGCTCGCGCTCTCCTTCTCGGCGTTGCGTGCCGGTGCCACGTATCGCCTGACTGGTGAGGGTGTCGACGCCGCATTCACGGCCGACGGCGACGGCGCCGGCTCAGTGAGCGTCCGCCTCGGATCGGCCGTCGGTCTGAGGCTCGTTCCGGAGAGTGCCGGATGATCAGCCTGTTCCTCAACTGCGCGAAGGTGTGGACGCACCTCGTGAAGTGGCTCTGTCGCATCACGGGGCGACCGCACGTCACGCTGTCGCGCGAGCCGATCCCCGTCCGAACGTCCGCGAAGGAGCCCGCATGACGGCCACCGACACCCGCACCGCAGAGCCTGACGTGCTGCTGTTGCCGGAGAATCCTCCACGCCTCGGACCGATCAGCCGCCGACTGTTGATGCGGCCGCTTGCGATCCTCGTCGTGATGCAGGCACTCGGTGCGTGGCTGGTGTTCGGCAACGGCAGTGACACGTCCGTCGCTGCAGGGTTGTCGCTCGTCTTCCCGGGCGGTGGCTTGTTGTTCGTGGCGTCGCCGGTGTTGTTCGCCGTGTCGATCCTGTTGATGGTGCTCGCCCTCGTGCTGTGGTGGGGGCTGAGCGCACATGCGGCGATCCCGACGGCATGGCTGGTGTGCCTCGGTGCTGCGGTCGCGCTGGTCGACGGACCTCGCGTCTGGGGTGATCGCGGAGAGACGTGGGGATGGGCGATTTCCGCCGTGTACGCGCTCACTGCCGCGGCGCTGGTGGGTGTCGTCTGGCGTTTCGAGAAGCGCTATCGGGCGAAGAAGCGTCGGATCCCCGAACTGAACGCGTACCTCTCCTCGGTGGAACTCCCGCATCGTGAGCCGATGGTGCGTGAACCCGACCAGATGGATGCCGAGCTCGCACGTTGGTGCCACGACCTGGCGATGCAGCCCGACGACGGGCTGAAGGGCCTCGACTGGGGCGAGCAGTTCCACGGTGGCACACAGCTGCGCTACCAACTGAACGCGTTCTGTTGGGCGATGAGCGTCTACGCCGTCAACTTCGTCCCGAACGCGCCGGTGCAGGTGGAGAGGTCGCTGGCCCGCTTGGTGGAGAAGCACACCGACCTTCGCGTCTGGCGCTACTGGCGAACGCTGAACCTGCTCGGCAACTTCGATCCGAACCCCGACCCGATCGTGCGCGACAACATCATGTTCTCGGCGTTCTTCGGCGACGTGATCAACATGTACGAGGCCGCCACCGGCTCCGACAGGTTCGATCGTCCCGGTTCGTTGACGTTCGTGTGGAAGGACGGCCGCACGTTCGAGTACGACCACCACTCGATCACCGCTGCGGTGCGCAAGAACTTCGACCGCAGTGCGCTCGGGTTCTTCCCTTGTGAGCCGGGCTGGTCGTTCACCGTGTGCAACATCATGGGCGCCCAGTCGCTGCTCGGTCACGACACGCTCCATGGTTCCGACGAGTGGGCTCAGGTGAAGCCCCGCTGGCAGCGCACCCTCGACGAGGAGTACCTCACGCCCGACGGTTCGTACGCGCACATCCGGTCGAACCACCTCGGCCTGTCGTGGGACACGGGTGAGGTGCCAGGTGGTCACTACTTCTCGAACGGCAGCAACCGTTTCGCCGACATTCTCCCCGACCACGCTCGTCGTGCAGCTGCGCTGGAGTTGCGCGGTGCGCTGCCCAAGCTGGGTGCTCTCGCGGGCATGGTGAAGGGCGGACGGCTCGAGCTGGAGCTGCCTGAGGTGCCCGAGCGTCACCGGACGCGGTCGAGTGCCCTGCCGTCGTGGAACAACGTCATCGCTGGATCGCGAGCCACGGGTCATCCGGACCTGCACCTCGCCGCGCTCGATGCGTCGTCGCGCCAATGTGCCACCGGCAAACGGTGGCCCGAGCGTCCGCTGAAGGCCGGTGCCTCCGCGCTCGCCGCACACATGCTCATCCGGTGGTCGGCGCCCCTGTCGACCGCCACGCTGAACGTACGTGGCTACCGCCCGCCGGCCGGCCCCGTGCTCGACGCCACCTCATGGGACGACGTATTGGTGATCGCTGCCCGCTCGGCAGACGGTCGGTCGTTGCGGATGACCCTCGAGCCATGGCACGCGCCACAGCCGGCGCCGGTGTCGTTCACGTTCCGGCAGCTCGAACCAGGGACGACCTACCGCTGCTCGGTCGACGGAGTGGTGGTCGGTGAGCTGGTCGCCGAGGCCGATGGTCGCGCCTCGATGTCGTTCCCCGTGACCAGCCGCATCGTGGTGGAGGTCACCCCGTGATCATCGACTGTGACCGCATCTGGACCCGCCTCGTGACCTTCGTCTACTCGGTGCGTCGCAAGCCACGCGTCACCAACGATCCGCCGCCAGTGGCGACCCGCCGCTGACGAGACTGTTCGGTGACGGTTCGGCGTCGGCCCGTCTGGTGGCGCCGCCTAGTCTCCGAGTGAGGACGAGGAGTCGTGACGTGGTGAGCGAGAAGTCGATGGCATCGGTGACCGACGCGGACGGGGCGATGGCCGCACAGCTGGCCGACACGATCGTGGCGATGGGCCGGTGGATGTCGGAGTACGGAGGCTTCGAGCCTCACTCGTCGATGGTCGTCGATCCCGCCGTGATCTCGCGGTCGGTCGATCAGTTGCACACCCGACTGCGTGACAACTACCCGTTCTTCCACCCGCGCTACGTGGGGCAGATGCTCAAGCCGCCCCACCCTCTGGCCGTGGTCGGCTACGTGGCCGCGATGCTCGTGAACCCGAACAATCACGCCCTCGACGGTGGGCCGGCGACGGCGCGGATGGAGAAGGAGGTCGTGGCCTCTCTCGCTGCGATGTTCGGGTACGGCGAACACCTCGGTCATCTCACCAGCAGCGGCACGATCGCCAACCTCGAGGCTCTGTTCGTTGCCCGCGAGTCGCACCCTGGTCGGGGCATCGCCCACAGTGCCGACGCTCACTACACGCACGGCCGCATGTCGCACCTGCTCGGTGTCGAGTCGTTCGCCGTGGGGGCGACCGCGGAGGGGACGATGGACCTCGATGCGCTCGCCGCGCTGCTCGCGACGGGCAAGGTCGGCACCGTCGTTGCGACGGCCGGCACGACAGGTCTCGGTGTGATCGATCCGATCGATGAGATCCTCGCTCTCTGTCGTGAGCATGGGGTGCGTGTCCACGTCGATGCGGCATACGGCGGGTTCTTCAGCCTCATCGCCGACGACACCGCCGATGGTGTGGCGTCGGCGCCCTTCGCGGCGATCGCCGGGTGTGACTCGGTGGTGGTCGACCCGCACAAGCACGGTCTGCAGCCCTACGGGTGCGGTGCCGTGTTGTTCCGCGATTCGACCGTCGCCCGCTTCTACATTCACGACTCGCCGTACACGTACTTCACGTCCGACGAGTTGCACCTCGGCGAGATCTCGATCGAGTGCTCACGCGCTGGTGCCTCGGCTGCGGCGTTGTGGCTCACCCTTCAGGCCCTGCCCCTCACAGCCGAGGGTCTCGGGGCTGTCCTGCGCCCGGGTCGTCGTGCGGCGCTGGCCTGGGCCGATCTCATCGACGCGTCAGAGACGTTGACGACGTACCAGCATCCTCAGCTCGACATCGTCTCGGCCTTCCCGACAGCGGGTCGTCTCTCCGAGATCGACCGGCTCAGCGGGCACGTTCTTCACGCGGGGATGGCGTTGCCGCCCGAGGAGGCCGTCTTCGTGGCGACCTACTCCGTCGATGGAGCAGCGCTCGAGGCACGGGGCCACCGCGTCGAGGCCGACATGGAGCGGGGCCGGATCCTGCGCAGCGTGCTGATGAAGCCCGAGACCGAGGCCGTCATCCCCCAGATCCACGAGACGATCAGCCGCCTCGTCGCGAGCGCGTCTGCCGGTTGACCACTGCGACGGCTGCGCTCAACTCGAGCGCAGGACCTTCGCCATCGGTCGACCCTTCGCAAGTTCGTCCACGAGCTTGTCGAGATACCGAATCTCTTGCATCGTCGGCTCCTCGATGGTCTCGACGCGCACGCCGCACACCGTGCCTGTGATCAGCCGCCGTGCGGGATTGATCGCGTCAGCAGCGGCGAAGAACGTCTCGAAGTCGGTCCCGTCGGCGAGGTGTCGTTCGAGCGTGTCCTGGTCGTAGCCGGTGAGCCAGCGGATGACCTCGTCGACCTCGTCCTTGGTGCGTCCCTTGCGCTCGGCCTTGGCGACGTAGAGCGGATACACGCTCGCCACGCTCGTCGTGTAGATGCGATGTTTCGTGCCGGTCATCTGATCGCACCCGTCCTTGCTCGACGCCCCTGCGTCAGGGGGTCTCGCGCTCCATCGACATCACCATTCCGGGCAGCGACACCCATGGCTGGCGGTCAACGCACCAGACCTCGACCGTCGGGTTGACGTTGGAGCGGTCGTCGAGGGTGCCGGCCTTCACGGCGATGACACCATCGGTCTTGGCGAGTTCGGAGACCACGGGCGAGCCACAGGTCGGGCAGAACAGGCGACGCACGTAGACGTCGTCGCCCTTCTCACCGCGCTCCTCGTAGGTGGTGAGATCACCCGACATCGCGAGCTGCGACTGGTGGATGATGAGGTTCACCGAGAACGCACCACCGCTCTGTCGCTGGCAGTGGTCGCAGTGACAGACCGCCGTGGCGATCAGGTCGCCGCTCAACTCGTAGGAGACCGCACCACACAGACAACGTCCTGTTCGCATGTGGTCACAGTAGTCGTCGTACGGCTGTTGTCGACCCGAAGCGGCAGACCGAGGCGATCGGCGCCCGACAGCCTCTGGGAGGACTACGGTCGTCCTATGGAGTCGCTCGCGCTGGTGGTGAGTGTGATCGTGATCGCGATCGCCGTCGTCGGCGTTGCCGCACTCGTGGTGGCGTGGAAGAACCCGGAACGTGCGCTGGGCCGAATCGCTGGTTCCGTGGTCGGCGTACTCGCGCTCGTCACCGGCGGATGGCTGGCACTGCTCGACATCGGCACGGGTGGTCGGGTGTTCGGTGGGGTCGTCGCCGTGGCGGGCGCGACGGCGCTCGTGCGCAGCATCCGACGCGGCTGACGACCCGAGCGGCCGAGTACGGCCATTCCCTGCCGCATCGGCGGGGGTGTACCCTGCGCAGGTGCCTGAGTCGAACCCGGTTCTGCGGTCTCCCACTCTCGCCACGTTCGGCGTCGTCGTCGTGGCCGTGGTCGGTGGATCGGTCATCGCCCTTCCCGTCGCCATGGCGCGGTTGGGCGCCATCCCCGCAGGCCTCGTGATGATCGCAATGGGTGCGATCAACCTCATCGCCATCTCGGCGTTGGCAGGCGCGGCGGTGCGGTCCTCCTCCGTCATCGCAGGTCGGGGCCGGTTCAGCTATCTCGTCTCGAGCCACCTCGGCCAGACATCGGGTCGCATCGTGGGAGCGGCCTCGTCCGTCCTGTGGTTCGGGATCATGGTCGTCTATCTGCTCGGCTTCGGCGGCACCCTCTCGGAGGTGATCGGAGGGAGCTCTGCCCTCTGGTCGCTCGGCCTCGGCGTCGCCCTCGTGGTGATCGTCGCCGCGAACGCTCGCCGACTGTTCGTCGCTGCGGCCTCCTCGATCGCGACGATCAACGTCGTCCTTCTCCTGATCCTCATCTGCCTGTGTCTCGCTCACTTCCGTTGGGATCTCTTCTCGCACATCGGTCCGCCCGACGACTTCATGGACGATCGTTCCGTTCTCGGAACGCTCGACCTCGTGTTCGGTACCGCCCTGTTCGTGTTCGCTGGGTTCACGGCCCTGTTCAGCGTCGGCCCGGAGGTGCTCCGTGCCGACCCGTCGGGCAAGTCGCTTGTCCGTGGTTGCCAGTACGGGATGGTGGCAGCGATCGTCGTGAACACCGGTTGGGTGGTCGCCGTACTCGCCGCCGTGCCGGGTGATGCGTTCCTCCAGCCCGGCTCGATCGGGGTGGGCTCGATCTCCGAGGTCATCGGCGGTCCCTTCAAGGTCATGGCGACGGTGGTCGTGGTTCTCGGGTTCGGCGTCGGGGCGATCAACGCCGGCTTCGCCGCGGGCGACGTGGTGGCCGAGCGACTGCCCGAGGTGAACAAGCTCGAGGCGGTGCTTCGGCCGGGCGTGAGCCTCGAGGCTGAGGTTCCGGTGCTGGGTGTGCTGCTGGTGATCACGGCCGTCGAGGTCGACGGACGCCTGGCTCTCGTCGCTCGTGCGCGGCACGCCACGCGCAGCGAGCGCCAGTTCATCTCCGGCGACCTGTGGCAGGCGGGTCCGTTCCTCCGCGAGTTCGGCGCGCTGCCGTCGACACGTTGGCTCACCCTCGAGGTGCTCGGCGAGAACGCGACGGGCATCTACGTCCGGGTCGAGACGAGCATGGTCGTCGAGCACAGGCCGAACGTCGACGCGGTGTGGTGGAACGACCGACTCGGTGGCCTCGACCTGCGCATCGTGCAGGAGGTCGTGCGCGTCCCCTCCCGCGAGCGCGATCTCTCGCTCCGACTCCAGCTTCCGCAGGATGAGATCGAGGCGGCGGTGGAGAGTCTGCTCGCCTCCAACTCGCTACGCCGCGACACTGACGGCAACCTCCGGGCCGTGCTGGGCCGTCGGCACCGGGCGCGCAGCCTCCTCGTCCACAAGCTGTGCAGCGAGTTGATCGGCACCCCGATGTGGTCCGAGAAGGAGGGCCCGAGCTGGCTGCGGAGCCGCTGGGTGCAGGTGTCGGCCAAGGCCCTCACCGGTGTCCTGGCGGTCGCCCTCTCGCAGGGCTTGATCGCGTCGGGGACGAGCTTCGGGCGCGTGGTCGGCCTCGTTGCCATGGCCACCCTCGTCCTCCTCGACGGCATTGTCCCCGTGCTCCTCGGCCTCTCGATGCGGCGTCAGGCCGAGCGGCCGATGCGCTTCAGCCGGTTCTCGATGCCGTCGTGGGTGGTCGGCGCGCTCATCGTCTTCTTCTCGGCTGTATGCATCCTCTACGCCGTCGCCATCTTCTCGGCGATCCTCGAGCGTGCCGTGTCGGTGTTGGCGATGGTCATGTCGCTCTCGTGCGTTCTGTCGGCCCGCCGAGCAGGTGCGTTCACCCGTCGCAGCACGATCACGCTCGAGGTCGCGCCCGACGGCTCCACCTCGGCCTTCGCGCTCGTCGCTGGCCGGGAGGTCCCGGCCAGGGTGTCGAGCCCTGTCCTCGAGGGGCAGCAGTCGGTGTCGGTCACGGTCGACGAGGCTCTCGTCTCCCCAGTTCTCGTCTCGGCCGTGGCGGGCGACGTCACGCCAGCCCGTCTCGCCGACTGGCAGGTGACCGCTCCCGACGCGACCGGCCTTCAGAGGAGCGTCGTCCACGGTGAGCAGATGGACGTGACGGGTGCGATCGCCGAACTCCCGCAGACCGAGGTCGAGGGCGTGACCGTCCGGTGGGCGATCGTCTGAGACGCGGGGATCCCGCCCGTCAGGAGCAGGCGCCCTTGTTGTCGATGCGGCAGACGAGGTCGTTGCTGTACGTGCGGTCGATCGGCGCGCTCGTCCAGTTGCCGTGGGTGCCGTCGTTGCTGAACACGTAGGCGTTCGTGCGGTTCGGGTCGCCGCTCACCGCGATGCGGAACTTCGCTGGTTCGGTCACGATCGGGACCAGCCGCTCCGGGTCGTTCGATTCGGCGAACACCGGTGGCACCACTCCCTCGCCCGCGAGGTCGACGAGAGTGCGGCGACCGGCCGTGAGGTTGGACCACTCGCCGATCAGCTTCTCGAACTTCCACGCAGGAATACGGGCCTGTTCGAACAGCGCGGCTTGGACGTCGGCCTTGCTCCAACCCGCCTTTCCGAACACGCGGGCGAGCACGGGCGAGAGGATGAGCAACGGGCTGTACTGGCCCTGACCGAGTCCGTACACGTGGGTGAGGTCCCAGCCGGTCACTCGGGTGAGCGAGTCGGCGAGGTACGGGAGGATCTGCCCGGGCGTCGAGCCCACCACGCTGCCGACGATGAGTCCGCTGTTCATGCGAACGACCGTCACCGAGTCGGTGCCGGCCTCGATGCCGAAGTCGGTCGACAGGGGAGCCCATCCGACGTCGGCCAGTGCATCCATGTCCTCGGCGAGCACCACGCGGCTCGAGTTCCCGAAGGTCGCCTTGTCGTGCTCGTCGGCGGTGAACCCGAAGACGTTGCGCAGCACGAGCCGGAACCACCGGGCGACCACCGTGTTCGGGGCGCCCGCTCCGTCGCGCAGCGCACCGGCCCCGTGGTTGAAGCCGAGGTCGTTCACGACCGACCCGTCGAGGACGATGAGGGCGTCGGAGCCGGTGGTGTTGCCCGAGTGCTGTGCGCCGTACTGCGGATCGAGCAGGACGTCGGCGAGAGCGAGCAGGACGGGGAACTGCTCGGGGAGGCAGCCGGCCATGACGGCGTTGACGGCGAGCGACCAGACGGTGACGTCGCGTCCGGAGGGCCGTGCCGTTCCGAGGATGCGCCACGGGTCGTGACCCGACGGGGCGATGAACGCCTCGACCCGTGCGCGTGTGGGCGGGATGATCGCCAGGCCGTCCGACCATCCGCGCACCGCGAACTCGCGGTGGATGTCGTCGAGGGTCCCCGACACGGCGATGTCGAGTGCGCTCGGCTCGGTGGTCGTCGGCCCGTCATCAGGGATGGCGACGGTGAGACCGTCGACGACCTGGGCGAGGGTGTGCTCGACGAACGAGGCGACCATCTCGTCGTACGACTGCGCGTCGACGTGCCCCCTCAGGACGGCGAGCGGCAGACGATCGAACCCGAGCCCCCGACCCGTGGCCGAGGCCTGACGCTCGAACCCCTCGCAGACCAACGAGACGGTGGGGATGCCAGCGGCTTCACATGCAACGGATACCCGCAACACGGCGGGTGTACAGCTGCCTCAACAGCCGTTGCCGGAGACGACTCCGTCGATGCGATGCATCGCGAGCGCTGCGGGGAGGCCCTCGACGAGCTCGTGCTCGTTGGGTCCGTGGAGGTTGCCGAACACGTCGTAGTTGACGATCTCGACCCCCTCGAAACGCTCCTGCAGCTCCTTGGCGAGCACGGGGAAGATCTCGTCACCGCGGAACAGGTAGTCCCAGGCGAACGCGATGCGCTTGCCGCGGAGCGAGTCGAGGCGCGGGGCGGGTCGGCGCGACTGGGTACCCAGCGGCGACTTCGGCCAGACGACGTCGATGACGCTTTCCATGCCCGACAGGATGGCACGACCGGGCGAGGACTCGCACACCGGCATCGGCGAGTGGGCTCGACACCCGGTGGTTGGCCCTGGTCAGGACGGGAGCCGGTACCCCGCCAGCCGGACGAGGGGCTCGAACCCCACGCTGCGTGCAACGGCCGCCGAGCCGAGGTTGTCGACGTCGTGGCGGTACAGCGGGAGGCGCCCCTCCTCGAGGAGCGCGGCCGCGGAGGTGTGCACGACCCATTGGGCGAGGCCTCGCCGCCGATGGTCGCCGTGGACGAGCACGCCGATGTCGGCGAAGGCGGCGTTCCAGCCCCAGTCCATCGCCGAGGCGTACGCAACGATGTGGTCGGGCCCCGCAGCCGGATCGATGGCGACACGGATGCCCGACTCGTCGAACTCGTCGAGATCACCGAGGAGCACGGCATCGACGTCGGAGGGCTCGCACCGTTCGGTGAAGGCCCTCACCAGTTCGACGTCGGCGTTCGTCAGGGCACGACCGACGTACGGGGCAGGCGGAGGGACGACCGGGTCGCGCAGCGAGTCGAGCCCGTGCATGATGGCCGGCCCTAGGACGTCGAGGCCGAGGCTCGTCATCACGTTGTCCACGTGATCGGGCGACACCACGTGGTCACTCCAGAGTGGCGCCAGGCTCTCCTCCAGCGCGGGATCGCACCACACGACTGCGTGGCGGCCCACCCAGTAGCACGTCGCTGACCCGGTCCCGGCCCGACCCTCGCGCCCGATGACCGTCGTGCCGACCTCGTCGAACAGGCTGACCTCCCGGCCGAGCTGCGCGGCGAGCCCTCCGAAGAACGCCTCGGTGATCGATGCGTCCACGTTCAGGCCGTGGCGATCAGCCGCGAGACGAGCGGCACGCTCTGGTGGATCGCGACGCTGAGGTGTCCTCCGTCGGGGAGCACCTCGAGCTCGGCACCGGGTACCAGTCGGGCGAGGTACTCGGCGTGCGACAGGGGGACGTTGCGATCGAGGGTCCCGTGCACGAACAGGACGGGACACGTGATCGTCGCTGGATCGAAGTCCCATGGCTCCGAGTGGATGATGAGGTCGTCGGCGAAGGCGTCGCCACCCTGACGGAACGCCTCGAGAGCGGAGGCGAGGAGCATCGCCTCGGCCTCGGGTTGGTCGAGGGTCTTCTTGTCGGGTTCGACCATCGCGTCGTAGCCGGCGCGGAAGAAGGCCCCGATGTCGGCCGAGGCCTCGGTGGCGATCGTGCGGCAGATCTCGCGGAGCATCTCGGGGGCGTTGCGGGCAAGGCCATCCATCGCCGTGTTCTGCTCGTTCATCCCGTCGCGGAGCTCCTCGACGTGGAGCGGTCCGACACCGCAGATCACACCCGCCCCGATGACCCGATCGGGGAGCAGGGCCGCGCACGCCAGTGCGTACGGCCCACCTCCGGAGATGCCGGCCACGTGGAACCGGTCGAGGCCGAGATGGTCGGCCAGCTCTGCGACGTCGGAGGTCCAACTGCCGATCGTGCGGCCGGGCTGGGGGTCGGAGAGCCCGAACCCAGGGCGGTCGGCGACGATGGTGCGCGCCGTCGTCGGACGGTCGAACGGGTCGTGGTCGAGCCGACAGCCCGGAGTGCCGTGGAAGAGGAACACGGGGGTGCCTTCAGCGGGTCCGTACTCGCACCACGCAAGGCTCCGACCGTCGGAGAGGGTCATCGTCCTGTCGTCCATCTCCCCACTCTCGCGCATCTGCCATAGTCGTGAGCGAAGGCCGAGTGCACCGGCCGAGGGGATGAGATGACAGGCACCGACACCGAGAACCGACCGAGCTGGAGTTCGCGCGACCGCCGAGCCGTGGGTGCTGTGGCGGTGCAGTTCGCCATCAACGGAATGTTCGGTGCCTCGATCGCACCGCGCCTTCCCGAACTGCGCGACCAGATCGGCGTCAGTACGCGCACGATCGGGCTGTTCCTCACTGTCACGGCCGTGACGGGCCTGGCAGCGAGCATCTCGGTCGGCAGGATCGTGCGGCTCCTCGGCACAAGACGGGTCATGCTCGTCGGCGGGATCGCGGCCGCAGCATCGCTGGCCGTCGTGGGCCTCGGCACGTCGTGGCCGCTGGTGCTCGTGGGTCTGACCGGGCTGATGTTCTTCGACGTCTACGTCGACGTGGCGATGAACATGCAGGGCTCGTGGCTGAGCGCCCGCCGCCACCACCCGATCATGAACCGCCTCCATGGGCTGTGGAGCGTGGGTTGCGTGATCGGCGGTGTCGTCGCCGGAACGCTCGCTGGTTCGACCGTGAGCCTTCGTTCGCACCTCCTCGTGACAGCAGCGATCCTCGCTGCCCTGTCGACGGCGGTGACCTCGATGCTGCTCCCCGTCGACGAACGGCATGCCGACGAGGTGACGATCGAGAGCGACGCAGAACAGCCCGCTCGTCAGGGGACGAGTCGCTTCTTCCTCGCGGGGATGACCGCCGTCGTCCTCGAGACCGTCGGTCTCTCGTGGGCGGCCTTCCGGGTGACCGACGATCTCGACGGGTCGTCGTCGGCTGCGGCGTTGGCGTACGTCGCAGTGGTGGGTGGCATGGCGATCGGTCGGTTCGCCGGCGATCACCTCGAGCACTGGTGGGGCTCTGATCGCCTCATGCGCAGGTCGGCCACCCTCGCCGTCGTCGGTCTGGCCTTCGCCGGCATCGTGCCCGCCGAGTGGCTCGTCGTCGTGGCCTTCCTGCTCGGCGGCCTCGGGATCGCGACCCTGATGCCCCGGCTCTACGACCTGGCTGCGAGGGCGGGCAACGGTGGCGCCTCGGGCCTCGGCGTGCTGACGGCCGGAATCCGCACGGCCACGATCGTCGCGCCAGCGACCATCGCCGCCGTGGCCTCGGCTGCCTCGGTCGGTCTGGCGATCATCGTCGCGTCGGCACTGGCCGGTGTCGGCTTCCTCGCGACGACTCGATCGACGCGTGGCTGACGCGCTGGCCGCCGATCACCAGACGGCGATGGCGCTCTTGACAGCGGTGTAGGCAGCGACGACGAAGAGCAGGCGGACGAACCACGTCTGGAGAGTGCTCGAATCGCGGGAGCCAGCCAGTCGACCACCGATGACGACACCGATGAGGCTGGCGACGGTGAACGGGATGACCGTCGCCCACTCGATGTGACCACCCTGCAACCGGGTGGTGAGGGCGACGACGGAGTTGATCGTGATCACCAGGAGCGAGGTGCCGACAGCCTCAGGCATCGTGAAGCCGAGCGCGAGGACGAGAGCGGGCACGATGACGAAGCCGCCACCCACGCCGAAGAATCCGGTGAGGAGCCCGACGAACGAGCCAGCGGCGAGCACCTTGACGACGGTGGATGCGTCAGCGCTCACTTCTGTCGTCGTGGAGGTGTCCGTGTTCGTCGTGCCACTCGCGGTCGCGGCCCTCTGTCGCCGGGCACGGCGCAACATCGCGACTCCTGCCGCGACCATGACGCCGCTGAAGGCCAGCAGCAGCACGTCGGGGTCGGCAGCCTTGTTCCAGTGTGAGCCGAGGAGCGAGCCGCCCACACCGGCGAGCCCGAACAGCACGCCGGGAACGAGGCGGACGCGTCCCGATCGCCAGTGGGGGACGATGCCGATGACCGAGGTGATGGCCACGAGGATCAGGGAGGTGGTGGTCGCTCCCTTCGCGGACTGTCCGGCGGCGTAGACGAGGGCCGGGACCGCGAGGATCGAGCCTCCACCGCCGAGCGCGCCGAGGGACAGGCCGATCAGCAGGCCGAGGGGTGAGGCGAGGAGGGCGCGCACGATCTCAGGAGACCGTGCCGGCCGAACCAGCCGCGTCGACCAGCGGGTGACCGGCGCTCTTCCACTGCAGGGCTCCGCCCGTGAGATTGACGACGTCGAGGCCCTGGCCACGGAGATAGGTGGTCACGCGGCCGGAGCGGTTGCCCGACCGGCACATGCAGACGAGCTGTCGGTCGCGGGGCAACTCGGCGAGCCGGCTCACGACATCTCCCATCGGGATCAACACGGCTCCGTCGACGTGGCCGGCATCCCACTCCTCCTGCTCGCGCACGTCGAAGATGAACGCGTTCGGGTCAGCGGCGACGGTCTCGACGTCGATCGCCGGAGTGCCGGCCGGCGCGGGCGACTGCATGTGCTGGTAGGCGGCCCACGCGGTGAACCCGCCGATCACGTCACTCACATCGGCGAAGCCACGCGAGCGGAGGAAGCTGCGGGCGATCGAGGAGCGGTAGCCACCTGCGCAGAACACGACCGTCGGACGGGTCGGGTCGAGTTCGCCGAGGCGGTTGATCAGAGACGGCAACGAGACGTGCAGCGCACCCGCGATCGAGCCGAGTGCGACCTCACCGGGGTTACGGACGTCGACCATGACGAGACCGTCGACCGAACCGATGCGGGAGGCGAGTTCGGCCGCGCTCAGGCGCGATGCCATCTCGACGTGCTCGGGGTGCTCGAGGAACGAACGGGTCGGGTCGTCGAGCGCTCCGACGACGTTGTCGAAGCCGATGCGCGCGAGGCGGATCGTTGCTTCCGACTCGTGACCGGTCGGCACGACGAGGACGATCGGCGTTCCGGGTGTCATGACCTCGCCCGCGTACTCGGCGAAGCGGCCGCCGAGCCCGACGTTCACCGAGCCGCGGAGGTGACCCTGGGCGAACTCGGAATCGGTGCGGGCGTCGATGACCACGGCACCAGCGGCCTGGTGCGCGAGGGCCTCGGTCAGGGAGAGCCGGGCGACGTGGGCGTCCTCGGCGAGGAGGTCTCGCGACTTACGGTTGAGCGTGGCGGCGTAGGAGAAGTACATCGGGGCGACGGTCTGGCCCTCGGTGACGGCCTCGACGAACTCGTTCTCGCTCATCGGGGCGAGGGCGTAGTTGGTGCGCCGCTGTTCGCCGATGGTCGACATCGTCTCGGTGCTCAGGTTCTTGCCGCACGCTGACCCGGCACCGTGGGCGGGGTACACCATCGTGGAGTCGGGGAGGGTGAGAAGCGTGTCGTGCAGCGAGTGGTAGAGCAAGCGGCCAAGGTCGTCGGCCGTGACGCCCACCGACGCGAGCAGGTCGGGGCGGCCGACATCGCCGATGAAGAGGGTGTCGCCCGTGAGCACCCCGTACGGATCGCTCTCGTGGCCGTCGGGCCGGACGACGATGCTGATCGACTCGGGAGTGTGCCCCGGCGTCTCGAGGATCTCGAGCTCGACCCGGCCGAGAACGATGCGGTCGCCGTGGGCGTAGGTGGTGATCGGGAACTCGGCCCGACCCTCGGCGGCACGGCCATAGCCGATGGTGGCACCGGTCGCCGCCGCGAGTTCGAGGTGAC
>JBEBDM010000126.1:0-2763 GCA_041156905.1 Actinomycetota bacterium
GTGATGCACGAACTCGAACAACGCGGTCACGGTCATCAGGTGGTCACGGTTCCCGGCGCGGTCGTCCCGATCGTGCCCACCGCGGTGATCTTCGACCTCGGCCGAGGTTCCGACGTGACTCATCGGCCCGATGCCGGCTTCGGTCGCGCGGCCACCCGCGCTGCCAGGGCGAACGTTCCCGCACAGGGAGCCATCGGTGCCGGCTCTGGTGCCCGCTCCGGAGGGCTGCAGGGTGGAGTGGGGTACGCGAGCGAGGTGGTCGAGCAACACGACGCACCCGACCTCGTGGTCGCGGCCCTCGTCGTCGTCAACAGCATCGGGAGCGTGATCGACCGCGAGACCGGGCTTCCGTGGCATCCTGGCGACGTCGCGCTCCGTCCGCCGTCGGCGACCGATCTACGCCGCCTCCGCAGGCATCTCGACGCACAGGCCGTGCCGACCGCTCCGTCGCCGGTGTTCAACACCACGATCGGCACGATCGTGACCTCTGCCGTGCTGAGCAAGGCCGAGTGCCGTCGGATCGCCACCGCGGGCCACGACGGCATGGCCAGGGCGATCCGGCCTGTCCACGGCATGTTCGACGGCGACACCCTCTTCGGACTCGCCACCTGCACCGACGAGGTCACGGCTCCTGTCGGACGCTCGCGGCTCTCGCGGCTCGACCAACTGCTCACCGCCGCGGCCGAATGCGTGGCCAGGGCGTGCACGAACGCCATCGTGATGGCCACCAGCACGGGGTCGGATCCCTCCTACCGCGACCTCTGCCCCTCCGCGTTCGGCACTCGGCGCGGCGGGCGCTGAGCCAGACGCCCGCACGATCTGGTCGGACCGGTTTCCCCCCGGCCCCTCCGACGGTTACCCTTCGCCACGGAGACCGATGGCCCGATGACCGCCGCCCCGCACCCCCGCCCCAAGGTCACCGTGCCCGACCTCGCTCGCATGAAGGCGCTCGAGGAACGGATCACGATGATCACGGCCTACGACGCGACCTTCGCGCGCCTCGTCGACATGGCCGGCGTCGACATGATCCTCGTGGGCGACAGCGTCGGGATGGTCGTGCAGGGCACGGCCAACACGATCCCGGTCGAGCTCGACGAGATGGCGTACCACGTGCGGCTCGTCGCCCGCTCGCTCCCCCGGGCGCTCATCGTCGGCGACCTGCCGTTCGGTAGCTACCAGGTGAGCCCGCAGCAGGCCGTCGAGAGCAGCATCCGCCTCATGAAGGAAGGCGCCGAGTGCGTCAAGCTCGAGGGCGGTGTCGTGATGGCCGAGACCATCCAGGCGATCACCCGGGTCGACATCCCGGTGGTCGGCCACATCGGTCTCACCCCGCAGAGCTACCACCGCATGGGTGGCCACAAGGTGCAGGGCAAGAAGAGCGGCTTCGACGCCGGCGGCCGCGAGCGTCTGCTCGAGGATGCCCACGCCGTCGAGCAGGCTGGGGCCTGTGCCGTCGTGGTCGAGGGTGTGCCGCGCGACCTCGCCCAGGAGATCACCGGCAAGATCAGCATCCCCACGATCGGAATCGGCGCCGGCCCCGACTGCGACGGCCAGGTCCTCGTGCTGCACGACGTCCTCGGACTCAGCGAGGGCACGCTGAAGTTCACCAAGCACTACGCCGACCTGCGCAACCAGGCGATCGCCGCCACCGAGGCCTACGTCCGCGAAGTCCGCGACGGTTCGTGGCCCGACGACGCCCACTCGTTCCACTGAGCACGGCACACGGTCGACGATGATCGTCTGCACGACCCCTGCGCAGATGCAGGAGTGGAGCCGGTCACAGACGGCCGATGGTCGACGGGTGGCCGTCGTACCGACGATGGGCGCCCTGCACGACGGCCACATGGCTCTCGTCGATGAGGCCCGGCGACACGCCGAAGCGATCGTTGTGACGATCTTCGTCAACCCGCTGCAGTTCGACCGCCCCGACGATCTCGCTGCGTATCCGCGGCCCATCGACGACGACCTCGCCCTGTGCGAGGCCCGCGGTGTCGACGCCGTCTACGCCCCGCTCGCCGCGACGATGTATCCCGAGGGATTCCAGACGGGCGTGACTCCTGGCCACCTGGGCGAACTGCTCGAGGGCGCTCACCGGCCGGGTCACTTCCGCGGTGTCACCACCGTGGTCGCCAAGCTCTTCCACGCCACCCGTCCTGATGTCGCCGTGTTCGGCGAGAAGGACTTCCAACAACTGGCGATCCTGCGCCGCATGACTGCCGACCTCGACTTCGGGATCGAGGTCGTCGGCCTGCCGACCGTTCGCGAGGCCGACGGACTGGCGATGTCGAGTCGCAACCGTCGCCTCACGCCCGAGCAGCGCTCCGCCGCCGTGGTGGTGCCCCGGTTGCTCGATGCGGTTGCTGCAGCGACCGAGCGTCGACCGGTCACGACCGCTGATCTGGTGGCGATCGCGACCGAGGTCGCTGCAGCGGAACCTCTTGCCCGGTTCGAGCACCTCGATGTCGTCGACGCCGAGACCCTCGAGCATCTCACGGTGGTCGACGGGTCGCGACCTGCGGTCGCCCTCACCGCCGTCTGGTTCGGTGAGGTCCGCTTGATCGACAACCGCCGGCTCTGACCCGCCCCGCGTGCTCAGGCCAGCAGGGCGATCGCCATCGCCAGGGCGTTGACGATGGCATGGGCGATCATCGGCGCGGCCAGTCGTCGGGTGAGCACGGCCGCTCCACCGAGGACGCATCCCACCGATGACAGGAGGATGACGAGCCCGATGTTGCCGATCCCCCGCGAGGGGTCGACGTGGGC
>JBEBDM010000127.1:0-3253 GCA_041156905.1 Actinomycetota bacterium
GAGGTACGCCGCGATGGCAGTGTCGAGCCGCAGGACGGGCGTCGCTCCGCCGTGGCGCAGGAGCCACCGCATGAACGGCTTGGCCTGGTGGGCGCGCAGCGCCCCGTGGGCCGAGATCGCGGCGATCACCGTCGGGTCGGTCGCTGTCGACGCAGGGATCCATGCCACCTCGGCACCTGCTGCATCGGTGACCACGGCGACGCCCTCGGCCTCGCTGCGACCGGGCTCACCCGACCACACCACGCCGAGATCGAGCGACTCGAGCCCGGCGATGAGCGCTGCGGCTTCTGCCGCACCGGAGATCGTCGTCACCTCGGCCTCGAGAACCTCGCCCTCCGCCGACACCGACTCCGCCACACCGTCGGCGGCTCGACCGGCGCCCTTCGAGATGCCGATCGTGGCGAGCGCGTCGTACAGGCGAGCGTGGAGGCCACGGAACTCGAGGAAGTCGAACAGGCGACGCACCTCGGCGTCGTCGGGGGTGATGCGCGCCGTCTCGAGGTCGAGATCGATCGGGGCGTCACGCCGCAGCGTCATGAGGGCGAAGTTGGCGCGGGCCCGATCGGCGTGCTCCTCGAGGGAGGCACGCAGCTTCGGGGTCTGCTCAGCGGCGTGGGCGAGGATCTCCTCGAGGCTGCCGTACGTGTTGAGCAGCTTCGCCGCGGTCTTCTCACCGACACCGGGGACGCCCTCGAGGTTGTCGCTGGGGTCTCCGCGCATCGCCGCGTACTGCGGATACAGCGTCGGCGTCACACCCGTCTTCTCGAGGATGCCGGCCTCGTCGTAGAGCGCATAGTCGCTCACGCCGCGCTTGTTGTAGAGCACCTTGACGTGGGGGTCGTGCACGAGCTGGTAGCTGTCGCGATCGCCCGTCACGATGATCGCATCGTGCCCCTCGCCCTTGGCGCGTTCGGCCAGCGTGGCGAGGATGTCGTCGGCCTCCCAGCCGGCGAGATCGACCACCGGCACGCCGACCGCGGCGAGCACCTCGCGCACCAGACCCATCTGCTGGCGCAGGATGTCGGGCGACGCTTCGCGCTGGGCCTTGTAGAGCGGATTGGCCTCGTGCCGGAAGGTCGGCTCCGGACGGTCGAAGGCGACCACCACGGCGTCGGGCTTCTGGTCCTTGACGAGATAGATCAGCATCGACGTGAACCCGAACACTGCGTTGGTGACCTGACCGGAGGCCGTGGCCATGTCGGTGGGCAGGGCGTAGAACGCCCGGTACGTCAGCGAGTTGCCGTCGAGGAGGAGGAGCTTCACGGGCGCAGGGAGCCGTCGATGATCCGGTCGGCCACGTCGCGCATCCGGCCGCGCTGGCTCATGGCGGTGCGCTGGATGAAGGTGAACGCGTCGCTCTCCTTCATCCCGCACTCGTCGATCAGGATGCCCTTGGCACGGTCGATCGCCTTGCGCGACTCGAGCTGTTCACCGAGCGCATCGACCTCGCCGCTCAGTTGCTGGAGTTCACGGAAACGACCGATGGCGACCTCGATCGCCGGGATCAGGTCGCTCTTCTGGTACGGCTTCACCAGGTACGCAAGCGCTCCGGCGTCGCGGGCGTCCTCGACGACCTCACGCTGGCTGAACGCAGTGAGCATCAGCACCCCGCAGATGCGCTCCTGGCCGATGATCCGGGCGGCCTCGAGGCCGTCCATGTGCGGCATCTTGATGTCGAGGATGGCGAGGTCGGGCTTCAACTCGCGGGCGAGCTCGACGGCCTTGTCACCACGCCCGCACTCGCCGACGACCTCGTAGCCCTCTTCCTCGAGGGTCTCGCGCAGGTCGAGACGGATGATGGCCTCGTCTTCGGCGATCACCACTCGGATCGTCATCTGCGCTCCCTCGTTCGTGTGGACTGACGTGTCGTGTCGGTCCCGCCGGCGATGCGGCGGCGACTGCTCCATTCTGCCAGCAGCGCCACCGCATCACCCGCGTCAGGCTCAGCCCTCGGAGGAGTCGAGCTGGACTTCGCGTCCGTTCAGGTCCTGAACCGGACGGCTGTTGCCCTCGTAGGCCGCCGTCATCGCCGCGATCTGGCTCGCGCTGAGCTCGACCGGGCTCTCCATGAGCAGCCAGTTGACGCCCTCCGTGCATGGCGGGGTCGTGAGGCTGCCCGAGTACCGGAAGGTCAGGTGGCTCGCCGGGAGCATCGCTGCCCAGTCGATGGTGGCGGCCTGCTCGGCCTCCTCGGCCACACCCATGCCGTCGATGTACGGCTGCCACGCAGCGTTCTCGGCACCCTCGGTGATCATCACGCCGACCACGGTGATGACCCCGTCGTCGGTCTTGTGGACGAAGTGAACCTCGGCAGCGAACGACTGGCCGTCGATGGTGTGCTCGCTCGGGGCGTGGAAGTGGATCTGCTTCAGCGGGAACTCTGCCCCGTCGACCGTCACGGTGTTGCCCTCAGCAGCGTTGGCCTGGATGGTGTGGCCGTTGTTGACCACCGTGGCCTCACCGGCGGTGTACGCGAACGACGGGTCGGCGAGATCGGCCTCGACCGCTCCCGTCACGTCGATCGGGGTCTGCGCCGAGCCGTCGGCACACAGGACGTACTCCTCGCTGATCTCACCCCAGAACTCCGGACCCTCTTCGCCCTCGTAGGTCCAGTGCGGGTGCTCGGTGGCCTTGGCCGTGGTCTCGGCGGCAGGCGCCTCGGTGGTGGTGCTGGCGGTCTCCTCGGAGCCGCAGGCGGTGAGTGCGACGACAGCGAGCAGGCCGGAAGCGGCCAGGAGTCGGCGAGTGATCATCATGATTCCCTTCACATCGTGCTGACGATGTATCAACACGGCCGATGAAGGTAACCACTCGCCCTTCACCGACCGCGGATGCTCTCAGCGCGGCAGCCGTTCGAGGAGGGCGTCCTGACGGGCCTGGAGCCGGGCGATGCGCTCGCGCAGGTCGCGGCGGTGCCGGTCCATCGCGTCGACGTCGGCCTCACCCTCGGGGAGGGCCAGCGACATCTCGTCGGCCACGGCGAGGTCGTCGCGGGCCTGGCGCAACGCGGCGACGTTCTTCGACAGCTGGCGCTTCACCCACCACGACATGGCCCGACCCTACCCGTGCCGAAAACCCGTGCCCGAAAACGACAGAGGGGCCGGCTCGCGCCGGCCCCTCGTTCGTTCGTGACCCTCAGGTCACTCGTGCTCGGTGGCGTGCTGGGCCACCTTGGCGATGGTGTCCTTCTTGGCCGCAGCGGCGAACACCAGCATGACCACGGCGATGATGATCGCCGCGATACGGCTCCACT
>JBEBDM010000128.1:0-2846 GCA_041156905.1 Actinomycetota bacterium
AGGGGATGCGCGCCGGCCAGAAGGCCTTCTCGGCGAGGCGCAGCATGACGATCGAGTCCTTGCCGCCGGAGAACAGCAGCACGGGGCGCTCGAACTCAGCCGCCACCTCGCGGATGATGTGGATCGACTCGGCCTCGAGGGCGGCGAGATCGCTCAGTTCGTAGGAGTGGCTCCCCGCGGGAGAGCTCGTCGGTGTGGTCATCGCCTGCCCCGTCGGGTCGGATCGGTCTCGGAGAGGCTACCCGTGGGCCGCGACGCGTCCGTGGAAATCCCACCGCCTCGGTCGGATTTCACACGGAGCCGACGTCGCGACGGCCCGTGTGCGTGATGGACAGGAGGACGATGAGACGGGCGGCCTCAGGCCAGCGCAGCTCGGAACAACTCTGCCGTGCGCTGCTGCGCGGCGACCGCCTGGGGGAAGACTGAGGTCATCCCGTAGAAGGCGTGGATGAGTCCGTCGAAGCGCTCGGCGGTCACGGCGACCCCGGCTGCGGTCAACGCCGCGGCGTAGGCCTCGCCCTCGTCGCGCAGCGGGTCGAACTCGGCGGTGACGACGTAGGCGGGCGCAGCGGTCGCGAGCTCGGCGGTGGTGGCGTACAGCGGCGAGACCGCCGCATCACGAGGGTCGATGTGGCCCTGGAGGTAGTGCTCCACGAACCACTCCATCCCGGCCTTCGTCAGCAGGTAGCCCTCGGCGTTCTCCTCGATCGAGGGATGCGAGAGGGAGAGGTCAGCGACCGGGTAGACGAGGGCCTGGAAAGCGAGGCTGCGTCCGAAGCGCAGGGCCATGAGGGCCGCGAGATTGCCGCCCGCCGAGTCGCCTCCCACGGCGACCGCCCCTGCGTCACCCCCGAGCTCGTCGGCGTTCTGGAGGACCCAGTCCACGACCGCTGCGCAGTCATCGACGGCGGCGGGTGCGGGGTGCTCGGGCGCGAGGCGGTAGTCGACCGAGACCACGACGCAGTCGGCGAGTGCAGCCAAGTTGCGGGCCGTCGCCTCCGACTCGCGGGCCGTGCCGATCACCCAACCGCCGCCGTGGATCCAGACCATCACGGGCCGGGTCGGGCTGTCCCCGAGGGGCGTGACGACCAGGCACGGCACGCCGGCGATCTCGCGGTCGACGGCCGAGGCGACGTCGGCGCCGGGTCCGCCCATCGAGGCGAGCGCACCGAAGGCGGCGCGGGCCTCGGTGGGTGTCTGTTCGTGCAACGCCGGACCGCCGGCAGCGGCGAGTCCTTGCAGGATGACCTGGGCGGTCGGATCGAGCGGCATGAGTCCCCCTTGGACGGCGGCGTGGAACCGCGGACGAGGAGTCTCGCGCGGTCAGCGAGGGGCGGGGGAGACGAGCCGGATCCAGACGACGTGGTCGTCCTTGGGCCCGTCGGAGGCGGTGTTCCAGCGGGCCTCCCAGACCTCACCGGGAACGATGCCCTTGACGCGCAGGCTGTCGAGATCGCGGCGGTGGGAGTTGGTGATGTCGCTGGCCAACTGGGCCGCCGTGGCGCGCGTGTAGAAGCGGGGGACGCGCACCCAGTCGTCGGTCCGTCGGGCCGCGTCGAAGATGCGGACCCAGAACGAGTTGCGATCGTCTGGACTCACCTCTCCTGCCTCCCCGTGGCCGCTGGTGATGCGGCGATCCGTCAACTCGAGGAGTCGGGGTGTGTCCGTCACAGATGGCGCCGCCCGACTCGTTCTGCGTCGTGGAATGGTGGCATCCGTGGATGGATGTTCCACGAAGGAACTACACCGATTCGTATACTGAATTGTCCCGTTCGTCGCGAGAGGTATTGCCTATTCGCAGGCCACACCATCGCCGTCACGGTCGAGTCCCGACCGGTAGCCGGGGTCGCCGACGTACAACGGGTCCATACCGGCGGCCCGTACCGCTGCGCAATTGGGGTAGTACACGTCGCCGCCCGAACCGCTCCCCGATCCACCCGATGACACGGTGGTGACCACCGGGATCTCGGTGGTCACTGCGGCCGTGGACGCCGGAGGAGGGGTGATCGGTGCGATCGTCAGCCCGGCGCACTCACCCTCGAGGAGCGACTCGATGGCGTCGTGCTCGTCCGGATCGACCGAGAGGTCCCAGCGCAGCTTGACCGAGAGCCAGTCGCCGAGGAAGCGGCAGGTGTCGGCGTCACGTGGCGGCAGCCAGTCGGACGGGTCGTCGTCGCCCTTCGAACTGTTGGTCGAGTCGGTCACGGCGATGAGCGTGCGTTCGTCGGTGAGATCGTTGGCGAACGCCTCCCGCGTGCTGGCCGACCATTGCCATGCTCCCGACCGCCAGGCCTCGGAGAGGGCGACGACGTGGTCGATGTCGAGCTCGGACGGATCGGTCCAGGTGAGTCCGTCGTAGGAGGAATACCACTCGCCATTGGTGATGCGACACTTCGAGCCGAGCTTGGTGGCTTGAAGAGATTCCTTGATGAGGACCTCCGCTCGGGCGTCGCAACCGTCCCCGTCGGCATCGGTCCAATGGCGGAACAGGTCTCGGTCGTATCCGAGCGGTTGCTCGGTGGCGATGGTGAGCAGAGCGAGCACGGCGATCGCGCTGTCGGGCGACGCGGTGGCCACGGTGGTGCTGCTGGACAGCGCCGGGGTTGTCGTGCTCGACGGGGAGCCGGAGGCGTTCGTCGTGCTCGTCGACCCGGGAACGACGGTGGTGACGACAGGGTCGTCGGTCGCGGCCGGCACGGTGGATGCCGCGGGTACCTCGGAGGCGAGTGTGATCGGGCCCTCGGTGCCACCACACGCGACGAGAGCGAGTGCGAGGGCGAGGAGGGGCAGCGTGCGCGTGGTCGGGGAGCGATGCACGCCCCCAGTCTGACCGTCAGGCGGCGTCG
>JBEBDM010000129.1:0-5761 GCA_041156905.1 Actinomycetota bacterium
TCAGCTCCTCCTTGGGCTCGAGGCCCGCGAGGAGATAGGCGAGCCACGAACGGGTACCGCGGAGGTACCAGATGTGCACGACGGGAGCGGCGAGCTCGATGTGGCCCATCCGCTCGCGGCGAACCTTCGAGCGGGTCACCTCGACGCCGCAGCGCTCACAGGTGATGCCCTTGAACTTCACCCGCTTGTACTTGCCGCAGTAGCACTCCCAGTCGCGGGTCGGTCCGAAGATCTTCTCACAGAAAAGGCCGTCCTTCTCGGGACGCAGCGTGCGGTAGTTGATCGTCTCGGGCTTCTTGACCTCGCCGTGCGACCACAGCCGGATCTGGTCGGCCGTGGCCAGACCGATCTTCAGCTGGTCGAACATGTTCACATCGAGCATCGGGGTTGCCTCTCGTCTCTCGTCTCGTCGTCAATCGTGTCTGTCGTGCTGGGCGTGGCTCAGAAGCCGCTGGTCCGGGCCGCCCGACGAGCCTCACGCTCGCGGTCGTCCTCGTCGCTGCCACGCTCGTTGCGGCTGATGTCGATTCCGAGGTCGGCGACAGCGCGCATGACCTCTTCCTCCATCTCGCGGAGCTCGATCTCGCTGCCGTCGTGCGCGAGCACTTCGACGTTGAGGCACAGCGCCTGCATCTCCTTCATGAGCACCTTGAAGCTCTCGGGGATGCCCGGCTCGGGGATGTTCTCGCCCTTGACGATCGCCTCGTACACCTTCACGCGGCCGAGCACGTCGTCGCTCTTGATGGTGAGCAGTTCCTGCAGGCAGTACGCCGCGCCGTAGGCCTCGAGCGCCCACACTTCCATCTCACCGAAGCGCTGGCCACCGAACTGGGCCTTACCACCGAGCGGCTGCTGGGTGATCATGCTGTACGGGCCGGTGCTACGGGCGTGGATCTTGTCGTCCACGAGGTGGGCCAGCTTCAGGATGTACATGAAGCCGACGGTGACGTCGTTGTCGTACGGGTCGCCGGTGCGGCCGTTGTACAGGCGGGTCTTGCCGGTGTCCTTGATCAGGCGGTTGCCATCGGCCGACTCGGGGTTGAGGTTGCGCAGGATGTCCTGGATGGTCGGGTGCTTGCCCGCCACCTCGTCCTCGTCCCAGTGGGCGCCGTCGAACACGGGCGTGGCGATGAAGGTGCTCGGCTCGGTGTTCGGCCGGGTCTTGCGCTCGGTGCCACGGATCGGGTCCTTGCCGACCTTCTTGCCGCCGTTCTTGTTGTCGGTCCAGCCCCAGCGAGCCGCGTACCCGAGGTGCGCCTCGAGGACCTGGCCCACGTTCATACGGCTGGGAACGCCGAGCGGGTTGAGGATGATGTCGACCGGCGTGCCGTCGGCCATGTAGGGCATGTCCTCGATCGGGAGGATCTTGGAGATGACACCCTTGTTGCCGTGGCGACCGGCGAGCTTGTCGCCGACGCTGATCTTGCGGCGCTGGGCCACGTAGACACGCACGAGCTGGTTGACGCCGGGGTTGAGCTCGTGGCCGCTCTCGCGGGTGAGAACCTTGACGTCGATGACCTTGCCGCTCTCACCGTGGGGGACCTTGAGGCTCGTGTCACGAACCTCGCGGGCCTTCTCACCGAAGATGGCGCGCAGCAGGCGCTCCTCCGGGGTCAGCTCGGTCTCACCCTTGGGGGTGACCTTGCCGACGAGGACGTCCATCGGACCGACCTCGGCGCCGACGCGGATGATGCCGCGGTCGTCGAGGTCGCGCAGGATGTCGTCGCTCAGGTTCGGGATGTCGCGGGTGATCTCTTCCGGCCCGAGCTTGGTGTCACGGGCGTCGACCTCGTACTCGTGGATGTGGATCGACGTGAGCACGTCGTCCTTCACGAGACGCTCGCTGAGGATGATGGCGTCCTCGAAGTTGTAGCCCTCCCACGGCATCAGGGCCACGAGGAGGTTCTTGCCGAGGGCGAGCTCACCGTGATCGGTCGAGGGACCGTCGGCGAGGATCGTGCCCTTGACGACCTTCTGGCCCTCGCTCACACGGACGCGGTGGTTGATCGAGGTGTCCTGGTTCGAGCGACGGAACTTGGCGAGGTTGTACGTGCGCTTGCCACCCTCGGCGTAGTTCACCGTGATGGTGCTGCCGCTGACCTCGAGGACCTCACCGTCGCCGGTGGCCTGGATCAGGTCGGCCGCGTCGCGGGCCGCACGGTCCTCGATGCCGGTACCGATGTACGGGGCCTCGGCGCGCAGGAGCGGGACGGCCTGACGCTGCATGTTGGCGCCCATGAGCGCGCGGTTGGCGTCGTCGTGCTCGAGGAACGGGATCAGCGCCGTGGCGACCGAGACGATCTGCTTCGGGCTGACGTCCATGAACTGGACTTCCTCGGGCGAGACCGTGGCGATGTCGGTGGTGGCACCGAAGAAGCTCTCGGCCTCGAGCATGCGGCGGAGGTCCTCGAGGCTCGCGGCCTGCGGGCTACGACGCACGAGGATGCGGTCCTGCTGGAAGGTGCCGTCGGCGTTGAGCGGCGTGTTGGCCTGGGCGACGACGTAGTTCTCCTCCTCGTCGGCAGCCATCCACACGGGCTCGGAGTTCTTCTGGACCTTGCCGTTCTTGACCTTCCAGTACGGCGTCTCGATGAAGCCGTACTCGTTGACGCGGGCGAACGAGCTCAGTGCACCGATCAGACCGATGTTCGGGCCTTCCGGGGTCTCGATCGGGCACATGCGGCCGTAGTGGCTGAAGTGCACGTCGCGGACCTCGAAGCCGGCGCGCTCACGGCTGAGGCCGCCCGGGCCGAGGGCCGACAGACGGCGGCGGTGGGTCAGGCCCGACAGCGGGTTGACCTGGTCCATGAACTGCGACAGCTGCGAGGTGCCGAAGAACTCCTTGATGGCCGCCACGACGGGGCGGATGTTCACCAGCGAGTTCGGCGTGATGGCCTCGACGTCCTGGGTGGTCATGCGCTCACGCACGACGCGCTCCATACGGCTGAGGCCGATGCGGACCTGGTTCTGGATCAGCTCGCCGACGCTGCGGATGCGACGGTTGGCGAAGTGGTCCTGGTCGTCGAGGCGGTAGCCCGGCTCCTGCTTGACGAGGTGGAGCATGTAGCTGATCGAGGCGAGGACCTCGTTCGGACGCAGCACGTGGGCGTCGTCCGGGTCGCTCATGATGCCGCGCTTGGTCTCGTCACCGGTGTCGGCCTGGAAGAACGAGCCGAGGGCGATGGTGCCCTTGCCGAAGAGGTGGTCGAGACGAGCGATCTCCTCACCGAGCTTGCGGTCGAGCTTGTAGCGACCGACGCGGCTGAGGTCGTAGCGACGGTTGTCGAAGAAGGCGTTCTTGAAGTAGGCCTTGGCCGACTCGACGGTCGGCGGCTCACCCGGACGGGCGCGCTTGTAGATCTCGACGAGCGCCTCGTTCTGGGTGACGGCGGTGTTGCGCTCCTTCTCCCACTGACCCTCGAGGAAGTCGAAGTGGTGCACGAAGCGATCGAGGAAACCGGGTGCGTGCTCCTCGTCGTAGCCGAGGGCGCGCAGCAGGGTGAAGATGCCCATGCGGCGCTTGCGGGCCACGCGGGTGCCGGCGGTGACGTCCTTGCCGGGCTTGTGCTCGACGTCGAACTCGAGCCACTCACCGCGGTAGGGGTGGATCGTGCCCTTGACGAGCTGGTGCTTGCTGAGGTTACGGAGACGGAACCGCTCGCCCGGCTCGAAGATCACGCCGGGGCTGCGGACGAGCTGCGACACGACGACGCGCTCGGTGCCGTTGATGATGAAGGTGCCCTTGTCGGTCATCATCGGGAACTCGCCGAGGAAGACGTTCTGCTCCTTGATCTCACCGGTGTTGCCGTTGAGGAAGCGGGCGTCGACGTAGATCTGCGTGTTGTACGTCAGGTCGTGGTCGCGGCAGTGCTCGGGCGTGTACTTCGGACCCGGGTTGTGATCGGGGTCGTCGGCGCGGAACTCGAGCTCGAGCTTGAGCATCCCGCTGAAGTCCTCGATCGGCGAGATGTCGCGGAAGGTCTCCGCGAGTCCCTGCTCGAGGAACCACTTGAAGCTCTCTCGTTGCACCGCGATCAGGTCGGGCAACTCCAGAGGCTCGGTCAGGTTGGCGAACGAATAGCGCTCGCGGGACACGGAACGAGAGGCCACGGGTTACTCCTCAGTCTCGGCGTAGGTGGTCGGCATGGGGGCGCGCAGGGTCACCGAGACATGGGAGTAGCGGGACACGAAGCGCACGGCAACGGACGAGCCTATCCGTGGGCCAGCGGAAACGTCAACCGTCAGAGCCCGAACATCCGACGGCTCGGTCTGGGGCCAAACGGTACGGCCGTCCGACGAGCGATGTCAAGCATTCCCGGGGACGCGAAGGGGCCCCGGGGACGAACCCCGGGGCCCTCTCGGACAGTGCTGTCGTGCTCAGGCGGCGATGCCGCCCGGGATCACTTGACCTCGATGGTCGCGCCGGCCTCGACGAGCTTGGCCTTGGCCGACTCGGCGGCGTCCTTGTTGACCTTCTCGAGGACGGGCTTGGGGGCGCCGTCGACGAGGTCCTTGGCCTCCTTGAGGCCCAGGTTGGTCAGCTCGCGGACGACCTTGATGACCTGGATCTTCTGGGCACCGGCGTCGGTGAGGATGACGTCGAACTCGTCCTTCTCCTCCTCGGCGGCGGCCGGGGCGGCACCGGCGGCGACGGCGGCCACGGCCACCGGGGCAGCGGCGGTCACGCCGAACTTCTCCTCGAACGCGTCGAGGAGCTCCTTGAGCTCGATGACGGTGAGGCTGCTGATCTCGTCGAGAATGCTCTGGATCGACATTGTGATTTCTCCTGATGAATGAATGGTTGCGTGTTGTGTGGTGGCCACCCGGGTGGGCAGCCGGTCAGACCGTCAGGCGGCCTTCTGGTCGATGAGGGCCTTGAGGCCGTAGGCGAAGTTGCGCGGGAGTGCCTGCAGAAGGCCGGCCGTCTTGACCAGCGGGGCCTGCAGTGCACCAGCGAACATCGCCAGCAGGGTTTCGCGGCTGGGCAGGTCGGCGAGCGCCTCGACGTCCTTGGCGGACAGGGTCGTGGTGCCCATCGTGCCGCCCTTGATGACCAGCAGCGGGTTGGCCTTGGCTGCGTCGCGGATCGCCTTGGCGGTCGCCGCGATGTCGCCGGAGGCGAAGATCAGGCCGGAGGGGCCGACCAGGAGGTCGGCCAGACCGTCGAGACCGTGCTCGCTGGCTGCGCGGCGGGCGAGCGTGTTCTTGTACACCTTGTACTCACCGCCGGCGGGGCGCAGGGCCCGACGCAGGTTGGCGAGCTGGCCCACGGACATTCCGCGGTACTCGGTGACGAACACGGCCTGAGCGGAAGCGAGCCGTGCGCTCACTTCCTCGACCACCGCGACCTTCTCGGAACGGGGATGTTCTGTCGTCATGTACACCTCCTCTCGTGACATCTCGTGGGTTGCTGCGACTCGGGGTGCTCGCAAGAGCGAACACCTCGAGGAGCGACCCCACGAGCGCACGAGGCGGCGTGGTGACGTTCCGGCGGGCATTCACCTCGGCTGGTGGGACGGACCCATTCTCCGACCTCGCCACCGAGCGGACTCGGGGTCTGGTGCGGGCCAGCGGTCTTCGGCGAGCGAAACCGGGTCTGGATTGCGGATGGCAGGGTAACGGTGGAGCCGTCGCCTGCCAACACGGGGCGTGAGCCCCGTGTCAGGTGATCAGCGGATCAGACCTCGGGGCGAAGGCGGTTGGTGTCGACCTTCACGCCGGGGCCCATGGTGCTGGCCACCGTGATCTTCTTGAGGTAACG
>JBEBDM010000130.1:0-7167 GCA_041156905.1 Actinomycetota bacterium
CCCGCGAGGGTGTCGCCAAGGTCGTCCACACCTCCTCGAGCGCGGTGTTCGGCATCCCCCGCGAGAACCCCGTCCTGCCCTCCACCGTGCCCTCCCCTGCGGAGGAGTACGGACACGCCAAGCTCGCCGCCGAGTGGGCATGCCTCGACGCGGTGCGCCACGGTCTCGACGTCAGCATCGTCCGCCCGCGCACGATTCTCGGCCACGGTCGTCTCGGCATCTTCGGGATCCTCTTCGAGTGGGTCGCCGACGGCGCCGACATCTTCGTGCTCGGCGACGGCTCCAACCGCTACCAGTTCGTGCACGCCGACGACCTCGCTGCCGCCTGCATCGCCGCCGGATCGACACCGGGTGCGGGCGTGTTCAACGTCGGCACCGACCGCTTCGGCACCATGAGGGAGTCACTCGAGGCGCTGTGCGCCCACGCCGGCACCCGTAGCAAGGTGCGTTCGCTCCCCGCCCGACCGGCGGCCTTCGCGATGAAGGCCGCTGCCGGCCTGCATCTCGCACCCTTCGCCCCGTACCACTGGCTGATGTACTCCAAGTCGTTGTGGTTCGAGACCGGGCACGTGACCACGGCCCTCGACTGGCAGCCGCGCTACTCGAACGCCGAGATGCTCGCCGACAGCTACGACTGGTTCCTCGCCCACCGGGCCGAGACGGCCCACGACGACGAGCGTCACCACCGCTCCACGGCCCGTCAGGGCGCGCTCGCGGTCCTCAAGACCGCGACCCGGCTGCTCCCCCGCTGAGGCGACCCACCACCTGGGCGTGAAGCCCGCGGAGCACGCCCTGGGCGGACGCGTCCCACGTCAGCGTGCGCGCCCGGGCGAGGGCGGCCTGTCCGAGCCTGTCGCGCCGTTCCCCGTCGAGGAGCACGTCGGCCAGTGCGTCACCGAGCCGGTCGAGTGGGGCGAGTACGCCGGTGGTCCCGTCGACCACGCTGCTGCGGTGGCCGTTGATGTCGGTGGCCACGGCCGGGGTGCCGCATGCCGCGGCCTCCGTGAGCGTGAGCCCCCATCCCTCGGCGAGGGACGCACTGGCCACCACCCACGCCGAGCGGTACGCGGCGCGTAGTGCCTCGGCGTCGAGACGGCCAGCGAGCGTGATCCAGTCGGCAGCGTCATGACGGCGGACAGCGGCCTCGAGCGCCGGGCGGAGAGGTCCGTCACCGACGACGACGAGCCTCAGATCGGGCACCCGTCGGCGGGCCACCACGGCAGCCTCGATCATTTCGTCCTGGCGCTTCACGGGAGCGAGACGCCCCACGCACACCACTGTCGGCTCGACGGCACGCTCCCCTCCCGGCGAGAACGACTCGTCGACCCCGTTCGGGACGGCGATCGTGCGTTCCGGTCGGAAGCCGAGGTGGATCAGTTCGTCGCGGGTCGCGTCGCTCGGGGTCAGCGTGAGGGTGCGTCGGTAGAAGGGCGGGGCGAGGCGTGCCTCCAGAGCCCGTCCGGCCCACGACACTGATCCGGGGAGGATCTGGTCCCACATCGGACCGTGCACGTGGTGCAGGAAGGTGATCCGCGGGTGCCGGCTCCAGAGCGGACTGAACCACGGCACCCCGTTCCAGATCTCGACGAGCGCGTCGTAGCGCCCGTGCTCGATCAGGTTGCGGGCGACCGTCCGCGGGAACACCGAGTAACGCGAACCCCGACGGACCACGTGGTACCCGTTGCGTTCGGCCACTGCGGGCTGCCCCTCGGCCGCGGAGGTGCGGATCGTGCAGTCGAGACCGGCAGCCGCCCAGCGGCGCATGAACTGGTCGGCGTGCTCCTCGCTGCCGCCCGCATCAGGATCGTCGAAGTCGCGCCAGGCCATCATCCGCACACGACGGACCCCCGCCGCCAGCATCTCCGCAGCGAGGTCGTCCACCGACATCTCTGCGGTGCGCGGGTCAGGGAGGTGTGCGGGCACGGGCGGCACGTTAGCCAGCCAGGCCTCCGGAGACCGGCCGCTGCGGTGGCCGCTCACTAGAGTCGCCGCCGTGACGCTCGGCCCCGCACCCGCAGCCTTCGTCCTCGGCGGCGAGGTCGGGTGGCGCCGACCCCGGAGCGACACGCTGGGAGCCGTGGCCGCCATCCTCCTCGTGGTCGTCATCCCGCTCCGTGGACTGTTCCTCGCCACCGGGTCGTCGATGGAGGAGGGCTTCATGCTCGTCTTCCCCGAGCGGATGCTCGCCGGTGACGTCCCCAACGTCGACTTCCTGCACCTCTACGGCCCGTTCTCGCTCCACGTGCTGTCGGGCTGGTACTGGCTACTCGGCGCCGACCTGTTCACCGAACGGCTCTTCGGTCTCCTCCAGCACCTCGGCATCATCTTCGGGCTGTTCACCCTCGCCCGCCCGTGGGGCCATCGGCTGGCGACCCTGGTCGCGGTCACCGCGACCCTGCTCGTCCTCACGCCGATCGGACTCTCGGCGCTCGCGTGGGAGGGCGGAGTCGCTCTCGCCCTGTGGAGCGTGGCGTGCGGAGTACGAGCCCTCCACACCAGCGGTCGCTCCCGGACCACTGCCGCTGTCGTCTCGGGTCTCCTCGCCGGGTTCGCCCTCGGCTACCGGCCCGACCTCGCCGTGGCCCTCGGCCTCGCCCACGCCTGGCTCCTGATGAAGGCCATGACATCGGGAGACGACACGCAGGCGGCGGGAAACAGGGCGCGCCGACTCGCGTGGCTCGGCGGACTCGTCGTCGGCCTCGTTCCCGTGCTCGTGCACCTCGTGCTCGCAGGGATCGGCCCCGTGTGGCGCGGCATGTTCGTCGAGCCGGTGTTCGACCTGCGTCCGGGTCGCGCCCTTCCCCGCCCACCCGGCTGGTCGCAGATCGACGGCGCGCTGCAGGCCGTCGCCGAGGGCCCGGCAGACGCCCCGTGGTGGCGCGTCCCATCGCTGTCGGCGAGCCAGCAACTCTTCACGTGGTTCTGGGTCGTGATCATCGTGGCCATCGCCGTTCCCGCGATGGCGTGGTGGCGGGGGCGTCGTTGGCGGACGCCCGCTCACACCGCCCTGATGTCGGCCGCTCTCCTCGGACTCGGGATGCTCCCCCAGGCCCTGCAGCGCCCCGACAGCACCCACCTCGCATGGGGGTCGTGCGTCTCGATCCCCCTCCTCGTTCTCCTGCTCGCCGACAGTCGGTGGCTCCGCGAACGCGCCGACCTGCGCCGCGACGCGACCGTCGCTGCGGCGATGCTCGGCCTGTTCCTCATCGTCTTCCCGTTCTTCACGCTGCGCTACTACCTGCTGCAGACGCGTGTGGCGGTGGGACACAAGGCCGCCGGATTCGAGGTCTCCCGGGACGACCGCTGGTTCTCTTTCGGCAACGAGCCCCTGCAACGCTCCGCTCAGGCGATGATCGAAGACCTCGACCGCCTCTCGTCGCCGGGTGAGCGACTGCTCGTCGGGCCCGCCGATCTCAGCCGGACCATCTACTCCGACGCGATCTTCTACCACCTGTTCCCCGAGCTCGAACCGGCGACGCCCTTCATCGAGATGGACCCGGGACTCGCCGACGAACCGGGCTCGTCGCTCGCCGACGACGTCGCCTCCGCCGACTGGCTGGTGCTCACCAACTACTGGACCGGCTGGTACGAACCCAACGCCTCGAGCGAGTTCGGGAGCACCGAACCCAACGAGGTGGTGGCGAGGTCGTTCTGTCTCGTCGGCGAGTACGAGGACGCCCTCGTGCTCCTCTACCGACGGTGTGCACCCGGCGAGCAGCCCGATGGACGCGATCCGTCCACGATCGGCATCGGCGCGCAGAGGCGTGCCGACTTCATGGCCGAACTGGCGTCACGTACGACGCCCTGACCTCACTGGATCGGGAGTCGCCGCCACACCGCACCCGGCAGGTGGCGCAGCGCCATGAAGACGAAGCGCAGCACTCCGGGCGCCCACACCATCCGGCTGCGGGAGCGCAGACCGCGGGCGACGCACTCGGCCACGTGCTCCGGGGTCGTGGCGAACGGGGCCGGTGCGAGACCAGCGGTCATCGCGGAGTGCACGAAGCCGGGACGCACGATCATGAGGTGCACACCGTCCCCCGCCAGTCCGTCCCCGAGCCCCTGGGCGAACCCGTCGATACCGGCCTTGCTCCCGCCGTAGACGGGGTTGGCGGCGCGCACTCGTTCCCCCGCCACGCTGGAGAGCAGCACGATCGAACCGTGGCCCTGGGCGCGCAGGCGGTTCGCCGAGGCGATCGTCGCGCTCACCGTTCCGGTGACGTTCACGTGCATCAGGTCGGCGGCTGCCACCGGGTCGCGCGACGTGACGGCACCATCGCCGAGGACGGCGAACGCCACCACGACGAGATCGATGTCGCCATGACGCTGTGCGACCGAGTCGACGAGGTCAGCGTGGGTCGCCGGGGCTCCACCGTCGAACGCGACGACCTCCACCGTCAACGAACCGTGGCGCAAACCCGCGGCGACGGCCTCTCCGCGAGCGGTGTCGCGACAGGCGAGCACGACGGTGCGCGTCGTGGGGCTCAGGAGACGGCGGACGATCGCGACGCCGATGTCGGAGGTACCGCCGAGGAGGAGAATGGTCTGGGGTTCACCGAGTGCGTTCTGCACGGGAGTCTCCGGTCGTGAGGGGCCGATGTCGGCGAGAGGGTGGGATCAGGAGGGGCCGGCGGTCAGGCCGAGGCGTCGCGAGAGGTCGCTCTGCCAGATGCCGTGCGGGTCGACGGCCGACTGCACCGCCTGCCACTCGGCGAGGCGGGGGTAACCGCGGCGGACAGCCTCCGGTGTCGTGTGCGAGTCCTTGGCGAGATAGTGGCGACCACCGGCGTCGAGGACCACGCGGTCGAGACCGTGGAGCAGGTCACCGAGCCCACGTGACCCGCCGGGCAGGTCGAGGGCCAGCGTCCAGCCGGCACGCGGGAACCCCAGCGGAGCCGCGTTGCCCTCACCGAACCGCTTGAGCACGGCGAGGAACGAGGCCGCACCGCTCGAGGAGAGCCGCTCGACGACGGTACGCAACGCCCGCTCCTCGCCGAAGGGAACCACGAACTGGTACTGCACCATGCCCTGCGTGCCGTACAGCCGGTTCCACGAGCCCACGAAGTCGAGCGGGTGGAAGAACTGGGCGAGCCCCTGGATCTCGCCCACCCGCCGCTTCGGTGCCTTGCGGTACCAGAGCTCGTTGAACGCCGCGATGGTGGCGTGGTTGAGCACACCCGTGGGCGGCACGATCGGCGGCACCGAGGCCAACTGGCGCGGGCCGTAGGCGAGGGGCTCCCCTGCCGTACCCTGGTCGAGCTCGACCGTGCGGGCGTGATCGCCGCGCGTCAGCACGCTGCGACCGAGGTGGCGCCCCTTGGCGACGAGGTCGATCCACGCCACCGAGTAGCGGAAGCGGTCGTCGCCCTCGCTCATCTCGGTCATCAGCGTGTCGAGATCGGGAAGCCGACTCGTGTCGACCGACATCCGGCTGGTCTCGATCGGGAGCAGCCGGAACGTGGCGTCGAGGACGATCCCCGTGAGCCCCATCCCGCCGACCGTCGCCCAGAAGAGGTCGGCTCGCTCGGTCGGTGACACGGTGACGACCTCGCCGCTCGCGAGCAGGAGCGAGAGCGACAGGACGTGCGAACCGAAGGACCCCTCCAGGTGGTGGTTCTTACCGTGGATGTCGCAGGCGACCGCTCCACCGACGGTGACGAAACGGGTCCCGGGTGTCACCGGCACGAACCACCCGCGCGGCACGACGACCCTCAGCAGGTCATCGAGGCTGACCCCTGCGCGTGCCGTGACCGTGCCGTCGGGGTGCAGGACGACACCGTCGTCCCCCTCGACCAGCCGCACGACCAGACCGCCCCCGTTCTGGGCCGCGTCGCCGTAGCTGCGGCCGAGGCCGCGGGCGAGGGCACCACGAGGCCCGTGGGTGGCCACGGCATCGCAGACGTCGTCCGCGGTCGCCGTCGTCAGCTCGAGGGTCTCGGCCGACGTGGCGTTGGTGAGTCCCCAGCCCGAGAACGATCGCCTCGACGGCGCAGGTGCAGTGGGGAGCCGCATGGGTCAAGTATGCCGTGTGACGGATCGGGAGATCAGTACGGCCACTCGGCGGGCCGACCGGTCAGACGCTCGAGCAGCGGGCCACCCCGCAGGGACATCACGACCTTCACGAGCAGGTTCTTCGCGAACCAGCCGAGCTGGACGGCCTGACGAAGGGCGTTGACGGCCCGGCTCCGACCCGTCCCGTCGAGATCGGCGCGGTACTCGGCCAGCGAACGGGAGCGGCCCACGTAGCGGAAGCGGTTCCCGAGCAGCAGTTCGCGCAGGATGGCCAGCGTGACCCCCACCGACGAGAACGAGTCGTGGATCAGAAGCGTCCCTCCGGGGGCCACACGGGCGCCCCAGTCGCGGATGTCGGCCCTCGCAGGAGCGAAGCGATGTGCCCCGTCGACGTAGAGCACCGTGACAGCACCATCGACGTGCCCGTGGGCAGCATCGCTGAACTCGCGGACGTGACGGACGCGATGCGCGACCCCCGCACGCTCGAGGTTGGAGACGAAGACCTTGTTGTCGTCGTCGGCCTCGGCCACGAAGCCCTCGATCTCCTGGGGCCCACGGTCGTTGCCGGCATGGGGGTCGATGGCCACGAGGGAGACGCCCTCGGGTGCGGCGGACGCCATCACGATCATGCTCCGACCACGGAAGCTGCCGATCTCGACGATCTGCTGTCCGGGCCGAGTCGCAGCAGCTGCCGCGTACAGCCGCGCCGCCTGACCGGGACTCATCCAGCCGTCGACGTCGGCGACCTTGGCCATCACCTCGTCGGGGACTCCCCGTGCGACGTCGGCGCTCATGCGTACACCCCCAGACCGAACAGGACCACCCAGACGAGGCCCGACACCTGTAGCGCCCGATCGGCGAGGAAGACCTCCTCGGGAGCCGAACCGTGCCCCTGCTCCAGCACCAGCGTGTAGCGCAGGAGCGCCGTCACCATCGGCACGATCGAGAGTTCGTGGAACGGCCACGACGACGCCGTCAGCGCCATGTGCTCGAACGCCCACGTGCAGTACGAGATGAGAGTCGCTCCCACGCTCACCGACAGGACGATGCGGAGGAAACCCGGCGTGTAGTCCTCTAGGGAGCGTCGGGTCGATCCTGCGGTGTCACCCATCTCGCGGAGCTCGGCGTACCTCTTGCCCGTCACGATGAACAGCG
>JBEBDM010000131.1:0-5226 GCA_041156905.1 Actinomycetota bacterium
ACGATGCGGTACGAGAGTCCCGGCTGCGGGGCCGACATGTTGCTGGGGGCGATCGTGGCGAACACGAGCACGGCCTCGACCGTGTCGACCTCGACCACGTCGACGCCCTCGGCGGCGGTGCCCTCGTCGACGGGCAGCGTGGGAAGACCACGCGCCTCGACAGGTCCGCCCCAGAGCTGGCGCAGGATCTTGTTGACGTTCTCCGGCGTCTCCGGCTCGACCACGACGGTCTCACCGGTCGCGGCGTCGAGCGACGTCACTGGAGCCGGCACCGGCTGTTCGAGGTCGCCCTCGCCCGCGGCCTCGGCCACGCCCTGCCACACGGCCTCGATCACACCGAGGCGGTCGGCCTCGAGCTGGTCGGGCACGTGCGCGTTGAGGACCTCGACGACCTCGGGGATCTCGAGCTCGATGTCACCGGCCGGGTACAGGCTCACGACCTCGTCGCCCTCGGTCGTGAAGACCTCGCTCGGCAGCGACACCACGACCGACGTGAGCGGGGCGAGCAGGGTCTCCGCCCGCTCGACATCGGCGACGACGGCCTTGTCGATGCTGATGGTGAGCGCGCTCTCGACGGCGTTCACGAGCGCCTTGGCGCCTTCCTCGCGGTACACCTCGCTGAGCGGGATGCTCTTCTCGATCCCGCCGGTGCCGCTGTCGGCCGAGACGGGCACCGTGATGATGCTGCCGCCCGGCCTGCCGTTGGGGAGGAGTACGAAGACGGTGACGCTCGTGAGCCGGTCGAACAGGTCGACGGTCGCCATCATCCCCACCGGGGTCTCGGGCACCCGGATGGTGGGCATCGAGGTGTCCTGCGCGCCTTGGTAGCGGCTCAGGCCCTTCGCCCCGACGTAGAGCAGACCGAGCACGGCCACGAGCGCGATCACGCTCAGCGAGCCCATCAGGGCCGTGAGGCGCCGGCGGCGGTTGCGCAGGGCGGTCATGCCGGGGCTCCGTACAGCCCACGCTCGGCGATCACGGCCAGGACCTCGTCGGTCACGAGGTAGTCGAGCGGACGGCCATCGGCGGCACGCGCCCGGAGGTCGCTGCTCGAGACGTCGAGGTGCGGCACCTCCACCCGGAGCCACTCGTACCCGCCCGGAAGTTCGACAGCCACTCCGGGCCGGTCGACCACCACGAGACGCGACAGCGATGCCACCTCGGCCGGACGTTCCCACGTCTCGAGGCCGGCGGCGGCGTCATCGCCCACGATCGTGAACAGCTCGGCACCCGGGTACATCTGCGACAAGGCGGCAAGGGTATCGGCGGTGTACGTACGCCCGCCCCGGTCGATCTCGAGGCTGCTGGCCTCGAGCCCCTCGACGCCCGCAACCGCTGCCTGCACCATGGCGAGGCGGTCGGCCGCCGGCGAGACGAACCGCTCGTCGGTCTTCTGCCACGGGTCGTGGGCGACCATCAGCAGCACGCGGTCGAGCCCCAGCGCATGTCGCACGTTGACGGCCGTGACGAGGTGCCCCACGTGCGGCGGATCGAACGTGCCGCCGAAGAGTCCGAGGCGCAGAGGCACGCCGGAAGTGTACGGGGCGGCACGACGGGCCCGTCCGGCACCGCACGGACCCTCGACGGGGCGTCTCGGCCACACGCTTCTACACCCAAAAAGATCAGGAAACGATCAAGATCACTTCTGGCTAGCGACGGTGCGTTCGATGTAGTACTGTTGGACGTCCCCTGATTCCGGCACCCCCCAGTATCGGAAGGTTTCGGGAAACGCTTGCAGATCCATGTCCGGCTGCTGGCGTGCTCTCCCGGGGCCATCACACGGACTTCCCTCGCAAACCTACCCGCGCGTGTGCCGGACGCCACTCGGTCGTCCGGAATCGCTCTGAGATCCCAGAAGTTGGCAAAGACGTATGAACGATTCCATCGGTCTCTACCTGAACGACATCGGCAAGGTCTCGCTCCTCAACGCTGAAGAGGAGCGCGAACTGTCCCGTGCCATCGAGGCCGGCCGCGATGCGGCCGCCCGTCTCGAGGCTGGCGAGAAGGGCGTCGCCCTCAAGCGGGCCGTCAAGGAAGCCGCCCGCGCCAAGGACCGCTTCATCCGCGCCAACCTGCGCCTCGTGGTGAGCATCGCCCGCCGCTACCCGCTGCCGCAGGGCATGGACCTCCTCGACCTCATCCAGGAGGGCAACCTCGGCCTCGAGCACGCCGTCGACAAGTTCGACTGGCGTCGTGGTTTCAAGTTCTCGACCTACGCCACCTTCTGGATCCGTCAGGCCATCGGCCGTGCACTCGACCAGAAGGCCAGCCTCATCCGCATCCCCGGCGACCGTTCGGCCAGCCTCCGTGCGGCCCTGCGTCAGGCCAGCGGCGACGGCGAGACCCTCGACACCGGCAACGCCGAGCTCCACCGCCTCACCACGCCGGTCTCGCTCGACAAGACGATCGGCGACGACGGCGACGCCACCCTCGGCGACCTCATGGACAGCGGCCTTCCCGGCCCGGAGAGCCTGGTCATGAAGCAGGAGGGCAGCCGTGCGCTGGCCGACCTGCTCGGCAACCTCGACCCCCGTGCTCGCTACGCCGTCGAGGCCCGCTTCGGCCTCATCGACGGTGAGCGCAAGAGCTTCCGCGAGGTCGGCGAGAACCTGGGCGTCACCGCCGAGGCCGCCCGTCGTCTCGTGAGCCGTGCGGTCTCGAGCCTGCGCGACCACGCCGACGCCGACCTCCTCGAGGTCTGATCCGCAGCGGTCCAGACCGCACCCACCCGACCTGAACGGCGGGCCTGCCCCACGGGGCGGGCCCGCCGTTAGTCTTTCCGGCGATGGCGAAGTCTTGGAGCCCCACCACCTGGCAGGCATTCCCTGCCCTCCAGCAACCCGAGTGGCCCGACCAGGGCGATCTCGACCGCGCCCTGAAGCAGATCGCCTCCTATCCCCCGCTCGTGTTCGCCGGTGAGGCCCGCTCGCTGCAGAGCGCCCTCGGCAAGGTGGCGGCCGGCAACGCTTTCCTCCTCCAGGCCGGCGACTGCGCCGAGAGCTTCGAGGAGTTCTCGGCCAACAACATCCGCGAGAAGCTCCGCGTCATCCTCCAGATGGCCGTCGTGATGACCTACTCGCTCGGCGTGCCGGTCGTGAAGGTCGGTCGCATGGCCGGCCAGTTCGCCAAGCCCCGCAGCAGCAACACCGAGCAGGTGGGCGACCTCGTCCTTCCCAGCTTCCGTGGCCACATCGTGAACGGTGACGCCCCCACCGAGGCCGCTCGCGTCCCCGACCCTGAGCGGCTCGTGCAGGCGTACCACCAGTCGGCCAGCACGCTCAACCTGCTCCGCGCCTTCACCAAGGGCGGCTTCGCCGACCTCGGCCGCGTCCACGCCTGGACCCAGGAGTTCGTCCAGAGCAGCCCCGAGGGCCAGCGCTACGAGCAGCTCGCCGCGGAGATCGACCGTGCGCTGCGCTTCATGCGCGCCTGCGGCGTCGACACCGAGGGCACGCACGACCTCCACGAGACCGACGTCTACACGAGCCACGAAGCCCTGCTGCTCGGGTACGAGGAGGCGCTCACCCGCCAGGACTCGCTCACGGGCGCCTGGTACGACTGCTCGGCCCACATGCTCTGGATCGGCGAGCGCACCCGTCAGCTCGACGGCGCGCACATCGAGTTCCTCCGCGGCGTGGGCAACCCGCTCGGCTGCAAGGTCGGCCCGACCACCGATGCGTCGTACGTGCTCGAACTCTGCGAGAAGCTCAACCCCGCTCGCATCCCCGGTCGTCTCACGCTGATCAGCCGGATGGGCGCCGACAAGGTCGAGGACTCGCTGCGTCCGCTCCTCCGGGCCGTGCGCGACGCCGGCCATCCGGTCGTGTGGGCCTGCGACCCGATGCATGCCAACACCACCACGAGCACCACCGGCCGCAAGACCCGCAGCTTCGACTCGATCTGCGCCGAGATCGACGGTTTCGTGCGGGCGCACCACGCCGAGGGCACCTGGCCCGGCGGCATCCACGTCGAGCTCACCGGCGACAACGTCACCGAGTGCATCGGCGGCACCGACAACATCCTCGACAGCCAGCTCGACGACCGCTACCAGACGGTCTGCGATCCCCGGCTCAACGGCCGTCAGGGCCTCGACCTCGCCTTCCACGTGGCAGAGGTCCTGCGCTCCTCCGGTCTCGCCTGATCACGGGGCGACACGTGCACGCACTGTCGCTCCTCGCCGATTGGCCCGTCGACAATCTCTCTGTCGGCATCGTCGCGCCTGACGGCTCGCTGACCCTCGCGGGTGACGAACACCGGCGCTACCGGATCGCGTCGCTCGCCAAGATGATCGTCGGGTACACCGCGCTCGTCGCCGTCGAGGAGGGCATCGTCTCGCTCGACACGCCGTGGGGTCAGCCGGGTTGCACCCTGCGTCACCTCCTCAGTCACGCGGGTGGGTACGCCTTCGACGGCGACCCCCCCGTCACTCGTCCCGGGGCGCGGCGCACCTACAGCAACACCGGGATCGAACTCGCGGCAGCCTGCATCGAGCACGCCGCACAGATGCCGTACGAGCGGTACCAGCGCGAGGCCGTGCTCGAACCGCTCGGCATGGGAGAGAGCGACCTCCACGGCACGCCCGCCCATCAGTTCACCAGCACCGTCCACGACCTCGCCCTGCTGATGCGCGAGTGGGCCGACCCCACGCTCGTCACGGCGGCAAGCCGCGACGAGTTCCGCACACCGCAGTTCGCCGACATCGCCGGGATCATCCCGGGGCTCGGACGGTTCGATCCGTGCCCGTGGGGACTCGGCTGCGAGATCCGGGGCACCAAGTCGCCGCACTGGACCGGCACGATCGCGTCGCCATCGGCGTACGGACACTTCGGTGGCGCCGGTACATTCCTGCTCATGGAACCGACGGCGGGGATCGGCATCGTGGCACTCACCGACCGCCGCTTCGACGACTGGGCCTCCGACGCCCTGCGCCTGTGGCCGCAGTTCATCGACGCCGTGCTCACGGAGACCGCGTCCGCATGACCTTCACGCCCGGCGATCGCATCCGTCACGAGGCCACCGGCGACGACGGCTTCCCCCAGGTGCGGTACGGCTTCGTCATCGAGGAACACGAAGGACCCGACGGCGATCCCGACATCACCGGCCCGATCCCGGTGCTGCTCGACGGCGAGCTCGGCGGTCTTCTCGTCCACCCGACCACCGTGCAGCCCGTCGCCCCCACCACCGTCGTGTTCGAACTCGAGGGCAAGGACCTCATCGACGAGCCGG
>JBEBDM010000132.1:0-2642 GCA_041156905.1 Actinomycetota bacterium
CCGAGCAGATCGCCGGGCAACTGCGCGAGTACGCCGCGATGGGCGTCGACGAGTTCGCCTTCCCCGACTGGAACTTCGGCCGCACACAGGCCGAGCGCAGCGACCTCATCGGGCGTCTCGCCTCGGAGGTCATTCCGCTTCTGGGGTGACCTCGGTACTCCCGTGGAAGCGAGCGTGGATCGCCTCCGCAACCGCATCGGGGAGGAACGAGAGTGCTCGCAGGTCGTCGAGCGACGCCTTCTTCACCGCGTTCACCCCTCCCATGGCCTTCACCAGCTTCTGACGCCGCGCGTCGCCGAGCCCGGGGATGCCGTCGAGCGAACTCGCCGTCATCCGCTTGCCGCGCAACTCGCGGTGGAAGGTGTTGGCGAACCGGTGCGCCTCGTCGCGGATGCGCTGGAGCATGAACAGCGCCTCGCTGCCACGCGGCACCTCGACCGGCTGCGAGCGCCCGGGGAGGTAGACCTCCTCGAAGCGCTTGGCCAGCGATGCGATCGGGATCTCGTCCTGCAGGCCGAGCGACCGGACCACGCGCTCGGCCACCGCGAGCTGACCCTTTCCACCGTCGACGAGGAGCAACTGCGGCGGATACGCGAACCGCACCGGCTTGGTCCGCCGGCGACGGACAGGGAGCCCGACGGGTTGGCCACCCTCGGCATCGTCCGCTGCGTCGGGGCCGTCGATCTCCTCATCATCGACGAGGACCCGGTCTCGTTCGTCGAGGTACGCCTGGAGACGACGAGTCAGCACCTCCTCCATCGCCGCGTAGTCGTCGTTGCCGGCGACCTCCTTGACCTTGAAGCGCCGGTACTCGCGCTTGTTCGGCAGGCCGTCCTCGAGCACCACCATGCTGCCGACGTAGTCGGTGCCCTGGAGGTGCGCCATGTCGTAGCACTCGATGCGCAAGGGAGCCTCGGGAAGACCGAGGAGGTCCTGCAACTCGGTGAGCGCCCGGCTGCGCGCGTTGTGGTCGCCCGCTCGCCGGAGACGGTGGCGGACGAACTCCTCCTTGGCGTTACGGGTCACGGTCTCGTGCAGCGTGCGCTTGTCGCCACGCTGGGGCACACGCACCTGCACACGGCTGCCACGGAGGTGCGAGAGCCACTCCTCGTAGGTGTCTAGGTCGTCAGGGTCGACAGGCACGAGGACCTGCTTGGGCACACCGAGTGGTGGTTCGTCGCCGTAGAGCTCCTCGAGGATGCGGTCGACGAGCCCCCCGGGCGTGAGCTCCTCGACCTTGTCGAGCACGAACCCGCGTCGTCCGACGACGCGACCCTTGCGGACGAAGAACACCTGGACGGCAGCCTCGAGTTCGTCGTCGTCGATCCCGACGACGTCGAGATCCTCGCTCCGCTCGGCGACCATCTGCTGCTTCTCGATCGCCTTGCGGACGGCGAGGAGGCGGTCGCGCACGCGCGCTGCACGCTAGTACTCGAGCGCGGTGGCCGCGTCGCGCATCTCTGTCTCGAGTCGCGACACGATCTCGTCGGTGTCGCCGTCGAGGAACTCACAGAGTTCGGTGACCAGCTCGCGATAACGCGTCTCGTCGACCTCACCGACACACGGACCACTGCACTTCTCGATGTGGAAGAGCAGACAGGGCCGCCCGAGTCGTTCGTGCTCATGGAACTTGCCAGGACTGCAGGTGCGGATCGGGAAGCTCCGCAGCAGGAGATCGAGGGTGTCGCGGATCGCGTAGGCGTGGGCGTACGGGCCGAAGTAGCGCGTGCCCTTGCGCTTGCGACCGCGCATGACCATCGCCCGAGGGAACTGCTCGTCGAGGGTCACCGCGAGGAACGGGTAGCTCTTGTCGTCGCGCAGGCGCACGTTGAAGCGCGGCCGGTGTTCCTTGATGAGGCTGTACTCGAGCATGAGCGCCTCGACCTCGTTGCGGACCTCGATCCACTCGACCGAGACGGCGGTCGACACCATCTGGGCCGTGCGCGGGTGCAGGTTGCGAGGGTCCTGGAAGTAGTTCGAGAGGCGCTGTCGCAGGCTCGAGGCCTTCCCGACGTAGATGACGCGCCCGTCCTTGTCCTTGAACTGGTACGACCCCGGCGCCTCGGGGATCGTGCCGGCGGGCGGGCGCTGCACCATCACGAGAACTCTACGGGCACGCCTCTCCCCCCGCCGGACCGACCGCTAGGGTGACCGACGTGTCCGGACGATTCTCGATCTCGTTCCCCGGCCGCCGCGACCGCGACGATCCGTGGTTCCGCGTCGGCACCGTCGACGTCACCAGCGCGCTGCTCGTCGCCGGGCTCTGCCTGCTCTCGATGTTCGTGTGGGCAGCAAACAGAGATTTCCTCGAACCCCTCGTGCTGTACTCGGACGGCCTGTGGTCGGGACAGATCTGGCGGGTCATCACGTGGCCTCTAGCCAATGAGCCGACAATCTGGACCGCCCTGAACGTGTTGATGCTCTGGTTCTTCGGTCGTGAACTCGAGCGGATGATCGGTCGTAACAGATTCCTCTGGCTTCTCGTCCTGCTCACCATGCTCCCTGGGCTCGTTTGGATAGGCGTCGGCATCGACTCCGACCTCTACGGCATCCGTCAGGTCGAGATCGCCGTGTTCTGCCTGTTCTGCGCCGAGATGCCCAACGTCCGGTTCTTCGGCGGCATCAAGGCGTGGTGGTTCGCG